>NZ_NFIB01000049.1:0-11126 GCF_002159385.1 Flavonifractor sp. An52 | reverse complement strand
TGGGAATGATTTCAAACTGCTGTTCAATGGCCTTGTCCAACACCTTGACCTGCTTTTCCAGAGCCCGCATAGAGGCAATAGAGACTGCCATCGCCTGATTTACAGAATTGTTCACAGTACTGAGAGCTTAATTCCGCATGGCAAACGAACGGCACTGCCATCCGCAATAGTCTTGCGCCATTTTTTCACGTTTGAAATATACATCGAATAATCGACAGTATCTTTTTTCGTAAATATCACAGGATGTTCGAGTGCTGAACTTTCTTGGCAAAAAGATTGCCGGAGCTTTTTCATCTCGTTAGGCTCGGCGTAGGCAACAGTAAACTTCTGGTTTGAGTCAATCGCACCATAATTCAAGTTTATGACCGCCTCACCGCGAACACGGAGTTTAGCTGCGGCATCGTTCCCAATGCCAAAAAGAGAAAATGACTCGGACACTGTGTTTTGTAAGCCAATCCGAACCGGGAACTGAGCATATATGCGTTCATCCTTTCCTAGCAAGCCGGCTGCACCGGTAATGGACTGTGATGCTAAGATAATATGTATCGCACAGGCTCGTCCCTGTCTAACGAGATTTTCAAGCAGAGCGGTAGCTTCTTCGGATATCTCATCGTTAATGTCAAAGAGCTTTTGGTACTCATCAATGATTAACACAATCCGTGGCAACTGCTTATTTGGGTTGAGTTTGCGATAGCTTTCAAAGTCATGCACACCAACTGAGGAATCGCCAAACATTACTGCACGATGCTTTCGCTCAGTTTCGAGGTCCTTAAGAACCGCAAGCCCGACGTCTCGATCACTTTCAAGCCCCAGCATTCGTGCATGGGGTAGCCAAGTAGAATCCGCAAAGGAAGCATATGGCTTGAATGTAAGGCCGTCCTTGAAATCCAAAAGGAAAAGCTCCAACTCAGAAGGACTGTATCGTGTACACAAGCTGTGGATCATCACCTCAATAAGGTTTGATTTACCTTTACCAGCTGCACCAGAAATTAGTATGTTATGATATTGAGTAACGCTATCGCCAAGGCAAACCGAAATGGTATCTAGCCCCGCTTTTCCAAGATGGAAAGTCAGATTGCTTGCAGATGATTCCTTCCAAAGCTGTTCGGTATTTTCAATCTGCGAAAACGGGATTGTAATAACTGAAGCATTTTGAGATTTTTCAATTATTTCAAAAACCTTCTGTGCTAGTTCTTCATTTCTTAAACGCGGGAAGGAAAAGATCAGCCTGTCAAAACATGCATTTGTACTTTTCCAACAGTCTTCCTTTTGCGTCAGCACAAAGAAATTGCTAATCTGTTTTAATTCGTTGGTAACAGAGTCTACCTTTTGAGTTGTTTTGCTATTCAGATATAGGATAGCAATTCCGGCTCTCGGCGCACCTCTAGCAATTTTCACAAGGGAAGTAATCAAATCGCTGTTAACTTCCTTTGGCAAATCTTGAATAACTACAAGTTGAAGTCTTCCAACAGGCTGTTGAGCCGCTTTGCGCAGCGCCACCAAAGACGGATAATTTCCTCGCAGCAGAGTGTCATTCTGTATGATTTCTTCTGTTAGGGAAGCAAAAACATCATGGATCTCGGAGATCTTGGTCAACATTTTGAAGTCCGGCAAACGGGAACAGGACGAGAACTCCGCTCTTAATTCGGGGTTTATTACAGTTACACTTAACTGTCCCGGAGCTGTCTGCATCAAAGCATGAATAAGAAATTGCAGCCCCAGTGCTTGGCAATCATCGCCATTGCTTTCAATGAGGACGTTTCTATGCCCTAGGAAAGGCATAATCCAAGGAAGCGTGTAATCAGAAAAAACCAGTTTGTTGATATTCTGTGGCGTGACGTTGCCGAACGCCAAATATTCGGCAACTTTCATGATAGAATCATCCTGATCTGCTAAATTCCTATATGCATCCTTAGCCTTATGCATATTCTCCATCAAACTGTTTGCGGCTAAGGTTGCGGCACGACTCCGTTCCTTATCAAACAGCTTTTTTGCTTGTTCTCTTGATATCCTGCGCTCCCTATCCGTTTTCTCCTGTTCGCGCTTAATTGCGTAAAGACTGTGCTGGTACGCAACCGCAAAGCGATCAAATAACAGGCCTATGTTATCCAAGATAACCCTCCTTCCCATTGAGATTAGCGACTTGGAAGGTTACTCCGAAGTCTGGACTTCTTTTCTTTTTACAGCAACAATGACATCAGCAGGACGGAACACCTTGTCGCAGAAGATGTAACCATTTCTCACAATTCTCACAATACTCTTGTCGGGATGTTCCGCCGTTTCTTCAACAGTACCAACAGCATTATGATAGGCTGGATCAAACGTCTCTGCTGGAGGCATCCTGTAGAAATTGCGTCTTGCTAATACCTCTAACAGCTCTTCTTCAATGGAACAAGTTAAATCATCAAGCGCGTCCTGAGCATCAATGCGGTCGCATATCAGCAAAATCTCCTTGATCATAGAGGTAATAGCTTTTTCGTCCAACTGACGTTGCAACGCTTCATTATTCTCATTCAGCCGAACAATGGCTGCTGCCTTAATTTTGTCATCCATGAGCCGCCGGAGAAAAAGGTCCTTCAGAGCGGCAACTTCCTCATATGTTTTCTTCTGGATGTCTTCTTCCATATGTTTACGTTCACCTATTCTCAGAGAATGTCCATCTGGCTAATCTTTCGCATGGCATTCTGTACTTCTTCTTCACTCATGTTCATGATTCTGTCTATTTCAAACTTGCCGACAATATTGTGTGCCGTTTCATCGTACAACTCAATATATACGGTTTGGTCAATGTCATAGGCGTAGGCTACTGTGAAAGGGGCACCCTTCGGGTACGAGGGAATAGGAATCTCTTTTGAGCCAATTTCAGTAACGTAACGAACATCTCTATCCTCGCCCTGCGTCACTCGAACCAAGATGCAAGATTGCTGATCGACAACGGTTCGGGCGTGTTGTTCGCCCTTAGTCGGAATCTTTGCGTTCTTAGGAATTACAACAAAGTTCTCATCCTGATCGTGCTCATTGAGAAGAACTACGCCAAGAGCTTGGGAGGTAACATCGGATACGTTGATTGTCATCAGCTCACCACCAACGATAGTTTGTACGCCACTATCGCCAGTTTCGTCACTTTGCTCATTAGCACTGATATATGCCTGAATAGCCGCTCCCATTGCGACAGCCTCATCAGGATTGATGTTAAGTTCAGGATCCTTCCCGGATAATGTACTCATCATCTTCCGAACCATCGGCATTCGCGTCGAACCGCCAACGAGAAGCAAATGGTCGATATCGCTCCAACTTTTACCCGCACTTTCCATTGCGTCTTCAACCAACTCTTTGGTTGTGTTCAGCAAGTCTTCCGTTCTGTTTTCAAATTCGTCACGGGTAATTCTAATACGGACATGTTTGCCATCGATAGTCAGCATAATAGTAGCCTGTGCAACGGTAGTAAGGCTTTTTTTGGCAATCTCAGATTTCTCTCTGATTTCAGCAACCAGTGCATCATCAGTCCGGACATCTCGCTCTATTCCTTGTGATTTGATTTGTTCAAAAACATACTCCGCAATCCTGTTATCAAAATCAAATCCGCCAAGGTTTCTGTTGCCGTCAGTCGCAAGGACATCAAACTCTCCGTTATTGATATCCATGATCGTGACATCAAATGTACCTCCGCCCAAGTCATACACAAGAACAGTGCCATTTTTCTTTTGGCTCAGTCCGTAAGACATCGCAGCAGCCGTTGGTTCGTTGAGAACTCTCAGAACGTTCAGACCGGCGATTTGACCTGCCTGACGTGTCGCAGTTCTTCTTGCATCATCGAAGTAAGCTGGAACCGTGATAACCGCATCAGTAATCGGCTGTCCCAAAGCAATCTCAGCATCGTTTTTGAGTTTTTTCAAAATGACAGCCGATACTTCTTCTGCAGTATATGAATGTCCGTTTGCCGACTCAAATCTCCAATTGGGATCGCCCATCTGTCTCTTTACAAACTGCACAACATCCAGCGGCGCAGTTGCCGCAGAGTGCTTTGCCATATCACCGACTAGCGGTTCATCAGACCCGCTTGCAGCATCAGGGAATAAAACAACTGACGGTGTTATGTTTTGGCCTTCAATGTTAGGTAGAATAGTTGGTTTTCCATCTTCCTGCAAGATAGCAACAGCCGAATATGTTGTTCCGAGATCAATTCCGATTGCGCGTCCCATTAGTTCTCCCCCTCAGATTCACAAATCAACGGAAGAATTGCTGTTGCGCCCAGAGCCAAAAACAGCATTTCTTTGGCAACTTCAAAAGTGCAATCAATAAGTCCCATTTTTATCATTGCTGAGGTATCTGGATTGATCTTTAATCTCCTCATCTTTTCCCTCCCATAATGACGTGCTGTTTTATAAAATAGGCAATCTGGTACACCTCTGAAAGCATGAAATGTGAGCACTAAAGGCTTCCTTTTTCACGCTTTCTTCATATGTAAATTTTTACAAATTTAGTATACTCCAATTGTTTTATAAAGTCTACTATTTAAAATAGTTTTTTACAAAAATGTCTGCAAAATGTACTGTGCATCATACCTAAGTTAATTGCTGTTGTTCTTGCCAATATTTCGCCCGAATCGCATTAGGTGCATATACTCTCAAAGGCTATTAGCAAGTGTCCTGGCTTTCTGCTTAGATGTTTTCCTTTGGATTTTGCGGCAGCAATTTCTTTGGCTTGACGTTGGTGTATTAGATCTCGTTCAGTCTGAGCAAAGTAAGCCATGACTTGCAATAGAAGGGTGTCGCTTTTATCCCTTCTCTGTCAAGCCGCAATCCCCTCTAAACCTCTTTCACCCATCTGGACACCCTGGGACACCTCCAGCCTCTAACCACCCCTTAAATCTAATTCTGGACAGCTTGGTTGCCCTCTATCTGTCTTGATTGACTGTTATGTTTCTATCTTTCCGAGTGCCATTCCGAGTGCCAAAATCCCAAAATTGAGAACCTTCTATTGTGCCATTTTCCCTCTAAATTTCTCCTCAAAACACAAAAATGGAGCGTGTTCATAAGAACTATCCATTCTTATGACACGCTCCATTTTCAGGTTCTAGTTGGTTTTCGTCCTATTTCCCGGCGTTTTCAGAACATTTTACTTGATCTCTGGCGCTCTGGATTGTTTTATGGCGGCCTGAGCAGCGGCCAGACGGGCGATGGGCACACGGAAGGGGGAGCAGGACACATAGTCCAGGCCCACCTTGTGGCAGAACTCCACAGAGGTGGGGTCGCCGCCGTGCTCGCCGCAGATGCCCATATGGATGTCGGGACGGGTCTGATGGCCCAGCTGGACGGCCATGGCCACCAGCTTGCCCACGCCGTTCTGATCCAGGTGGGCGAAGGGATCGGACTCGTAGATCTTCTTGTCGTAGTAGTAGCTCAGGAACTTACCGGCGTCGTCGCGGGAGAAGCCGAAGGTCATCTGAGTCAGGTCGTTGGTACCGAAGGAGAAGAACTGAGCCTCCTTGGCGATCTCGTCGGCGGTGAGGGCGGCACGGGGGATCTCGATCATGGTGCCAACCTCATACTTCATGTCGATACCGGCGGCGGCGATGATGGCGTCGGCGGTCTTGACCACCACGTCCTTGACGTACTTGAGCTCCTTGACCTCGCCCACCAGGGGGATCATGATCTCGGGCACCATGGTCCAGTCGGGATGCTTCTTCTGGACGTTGATGGCGGCGTTGATGACGGCGGTGGTCTGCATGGCGGCGATCTCGGGATAGGAGACGGCCAGACGGCAGCCGCGGTGACCCATCATGGGGTTGAACTCATGCAGGGAGTCGATGACGTTGTGGAGCTTCTCCAGAGGGATGTTCATCTCCTTGGAAATCTCCACGATGTCCTCCTCCTTGGTGGGGAGGAACTCATGCAGCGGGGGATCCAGGAAGCGGATGACCACGGGGTGGCCGTGCATGGCCTCATAGATGCCCTCGAAGTCGCCCTGCTGATAGGGCATGATCTTGGCCAGAGCCTTCTCCCGGTCGGCCACGTTGTCGGAGACGATCATCTCACGGATGGCCTTGATGCGCTCACCCTCGAAGAACATATGCTCGGTGCGGCACAGGCCGATGCCCTGAGCGCCGAAGGCGTAGCCCTGAGCAGCGTCACGGGGATTGTCGGCATTGGTGTACACCTTCAGCTGACGGTACTTGTCGGCCCAGCCCATCAGGCGGCCAAAGTAGCCGGAGCCGGGATCGGCGGGCACGGTGGCGATGGCCTCGCCGTAGATGTTGCCGGTGGAGCCGTCCAGGGAGATCCAGTCGCCCTCATGATAGTCCTTGCCGGCCAGAGTAAACTTCTTGTTCTCATAGTCCACCACGATGTCGCCGCAGCCGGACACGCAGCAGGTGCCCATACCACGGGCCACCACGGCGGCGTGGGAGGTCATGCCGCCACGGACGGTGAGGATACCCTGGGAGACCTGCATACCCTCGATGTCCTCGGGGGAGGTCTCAAGACGGACCAGGATGACCTTCTCGCCACGGGCGTGCCACTCCTTAGAGTCCTCGGCGGTAAAGACCACACGGCCGCAGGCGGCGCCGGGAGAGGCGGCCAGGCCCTTGCCCACTGCCTGGGCCTTCTTCAGGGCCTCGGGGTCAAAGGTGGGGTGCAGCAGGGCGTCCAGCTGCTTGGGATCGACGCGGCACACGGCCTCCTTCTCGTCGATCATGCCCTCGTCCACCAGATCCACAGCCACCTTCAGGGCGGCGGCGGCGGTGCGCTTGCCGTTGCGGGTCTGGAGCATATAGAGCTTGCCGTTCTCAATGGTAAACTCCATATCCTGCATATCCTTGTAGTGCTGCTCCAGGCGGTTGGCGATGTCGGCGAACTGCTCGTAGACCGCGGGCATCTCCTCGTGGAGCTTGGAGATGGGAGAGGGGGTACGTACGCCGGCCACCACGTCCTCGCCCTGGGCGTTGATGAGGTATTCGCCGAAGAGGGCCTTCTCACCAGTGGCGGGGTTGCGGGTGAAGGCCACGCCGGTGCCGGAGTTGTCGCCGGAGTTGCCGAACACCATGGACTGCACGTTGACGGCGGTGCCCCAGTCGTAGGGGATCTCGTTCATGCGGCGGTACACGTTGGCACGGGGGTTGTCCCAGGAGCGGAACACGGCCTTGACGGCTTCCATCAGCTGGACCTTGGGGTCCTGGGGGAAGTCCTCGCCCTTTTCCTTCTTATAGAACTCCTTGAAGAGGACCACCAGGTGCTTCATGTCGTCGGTGTCCAGCTCCACGTCCTGCTTGACGCCCTTCTTGGCCTTGACCTCGTCGATGATCTCCTCAAAGCGCTTCTTGGACAGCTCCATGACCACGTCGGAGAACATCTGAATGAACCGGCGGTAGGAGTCGTAGGCGAAACGGGGGTTATTGGTGAACTTGGCCAGGCCTTCCACCACCACGTCGTTGAGGCCCAGGTTGAGGATGGTGTCCATCATACCGGGCATGGAGGCCCGGGCGCCGGAGCGGACGGAAACCAGCAGGGGGTTCTCGGGGTCGGCAAACTTCTTGCCGCAGATCTCCTCCATCTTGCCCAGGTACTCGTAGATCTGGGCCTGAATGTCCTCGTTGATCTGACGACCGTCATTATAGTACTGGGTGCAGGCCTCGGTGGTCACGGTAAAGCCCTGAGGCACCGGCATACCCAGATTGGTCATTTCGGCCAGATTGGCGCCCTTGCCTCCCAGCAGCTCACGCATAGAGCCGTTGCCTTCGGAGAACAAGTAGACGTACTTGTGAGAATTGCCCATTTTCACATTCCTCCTAAGTTTGCCCCGCCTGGGGCGGGACGGTTCACTGGGTCATATTATACCATTTTGACAAACAAATGCAAGGGTTGGGTGGGCTTATGTACCATTTTTCACCAAACCGTACAGTATGAAAATAATTTTCATATTTTGGGGGCTCCGGCATGATCTGTCATGAAATTGTAACCCGATTGGGCTTGACAAAAAGAGGTTACAGTTGTACCCTAAAGCTGAAAGGTACAACTGTAACTGGAAGGAGGAGACGCCATGGGTGCCGCAGAAGAGAAGATCACCGAGGCGGAGCTGGAGGTGATGGAGGTGCTGTGGGACGCCGGGGAACCGGTGACACTGAGCCAGATCAGGGAGGCCCTGGCAGACAGGAACGGGGAGACGGTCAAGACCCTGCTGCGGCGGCTGTGCGCCAAGGGTGCGGCGGCCCAGGAGAAGCGGCAGGTCTACTATTACCGGCCTCTGGTGAGCCGGGAGGAGCTGGGCTGCTACCGCACCCGCAAGCTCATTGACAAGCTGTACGCCGGGTCGGCCCGGCAGATGGTGGCCGCCCTGGTGGAGCACGACCAGCTGTCCGGGGATGACATCGCGGAGTTAAAAGCCCTGCTGGACAGCCTGGACGGAGAAGGAGGGAGCTGACGTGACACCCTTTCTGTATACCCTGCTGAAGCTGAGCCTGCTGGGGTCGCTGCTCACCGGCCTGCTGCTGTTGGTTCGGCCCCTCATCAAAAGCAAGGCAGCGGTTTACTATCTGTGGCTGCTGGTGCTGGTGCGCCTGGTTTTGCCAGTGGGGGTGACCCTTCCGCTGCCTGCCCTGCCGGAGCAGGGGACCTACCAGGCCCACACCCAGACGGAGGTTTCCCTCAGCGGTCAGACCGACCCGGTCCAGATCCAGGGCCAGACAGGGGAACCCACAGGCCCAGCCACCACCCCTGAAACTCCCGGCGCACCGGAACAGCCCGCCGCTCCGGCGGCAGACTGGAAGGGCGTGCTCACCGCCCCTGAACTGTGGTTCGGCCTGTGGGCCGCAGGGGCAGGCCTGTGGCTGGGGCGGTATGTGTGGGGCTACCGGCGCTTTGCTGCCCTGGTGCGCATTTCTGCCCGGCCTGCCGGGCAAGGAGCCCGGAATGTGCTGGCCGCCCTGGACCCGGGCGGGCGCACTGTGGTGCTGGAGTGTATCCATGTCCATACCCCCATGCTGCTGGGGGCGATCCATCCCGCCATTGTGCTGCCTGTGGGGGTGGAAAACGACCGGCTGGCGGATATCCTGTCCCACGAGCTGACCCATGCCCGGCGGCACGATCTGCTCTATAAATGGCTGGCGGCGGCGGTGACCAGCCTCCACTGGTTCAATCCCCTGATGGTGGTGGTGCGGCGGGAAATCTCCCGCTCCTGCGAGCTCTCCTGTGACGAGGCGGTGACTAGAACCATGGACGGCCCCGCCCGGAAGCACTATGGGGAGACTCTGCTGGTGCTGGCCGCCCGGCCCCCCAGAGGCATGGGGGTGCTGGCCACCACCCTGTGCGAGGAAAAGACCCGACTGAAAGAAAGGTTGGTGTCCATCATGAAAGGAAAGCGGCAGGGACCGGCCGCCCTGGCGGCCACCCTGGCTCTGGCCATTGTTTTGACCGGCTGCGCCGCCATCAGCGGGGCGGCCCCCAGCCCCAGCCCGGAGCCTACCCCCGACCTGAGCGCACTGCTGGAGAACCCGGTGCTGTATGACCTGGACTATGACCTCCAGCTGGCCATTCCCAGCGACCTGGACGGCAAGCTGCTGGTGGAGCTGCCCGAGGAGGGAGAGGACTTCCTGGTCTGCGTGTGGGAAAAGCGCAGCTATGAGGCGGCGGGCGGCGGTGACACCGACATGGGGTGGCTCTTCACCCTGGTCCGGTGGGACCAGGCCACCTACGAACAGTATCTCATCTCCGACGGCAGCGGGGTGACGCCCTTTGGCTATCAGGACGGCTGGTACTATGTGTGGCTGACGGCCAGCGATGTGCGGTTCTACAGCAATTCCCAGGACGAAGCGGTGATACAGGCGGAGGAGGCGGAGTGGACGAACCTGAATCAGCGCCTGCCCGAGGAGGTGCGCCCCGACTTCCTTGCCCGCAACGGCCTGGAAGCCTACGAGGACAGTATGTACTTCCACGACGGCTATGTGTGGGAGAGCGATCACCGCTATGTCTACTTCCGCACGGAAAACTGGGGCGAGTCCATTACTCTGCTCCTCTCCCAGCCCATCAAACAGGGGGAGGGCGGCATCTGGTGCGTGGAGGGCTGGGTGGACAACAACTACGGTACCCGCTATCTGGTGCTCCCCCGGGACACCGGCACCACGGCGGCGGACTACTACACCCAGCTCCAGCAGCAGGCGGACGGAGGCCGTGAAAACGGTTTGCTGGACCCCCTCTCCGCCGCCAGGGAATGGCTGAGCGGGCAGGGCTACAACGTGGGCGCCGGCTATGTGGAGCTGGTGGAGGGGGACCCGGCCTGGAATATCTACAGCCGGGAGATGGAGCCCATCCTGGCCGGCAGCAGCCCCGCCCGGACCCTGACCTATGAAAACGGGCAGGAGACGGATGTGGAGACCTGCGGCGTCATCGACAGCAGCATCCAGCTGTGGGTGCGGGTGTGGGTGAAGGCCCAGGCCCCTGCCGCCCTCAACGGCAAGGCGGTGACCTGCACCGATCAAAACGGAGACAGTCTCATCTTCCTGGAGGAGGGCGGACTGGTGGGCATCGTCCGGGACGGGGAGACCAGCTGGTATGCCTATGCCTACGACTACGACGCCCCCAGCCCCTATGAGACCATGTACAGCGCCTGCCAGGACTGGCTGGCCATGAAAAATCCGCCGCCCTCCCACAATTACTCCCCGGAGGAGTATGACCGGGCCTATGAGACGGTGGTACAGAGCTTTGAGACCGGGATGGCGGGGTGTACCCTGGAAAGTTCGTACTATGATCCCCAGCAGTCCTATGCGGTGGCGGCGGACTATCTCCACACCGACGACCCGGAGCGGATCAACAATGTGATCGTCTTCTTTGTAAGCTTTACCACCGACGGCAATCAGCCGGTGCTGGACCCCAACACCACCTACACCGACTATCAGTTCATCCTCCAGCGGGAGGATAAGGATTCCCCCTGGGTGGTCATCGACGGAGGATATTGAGAAAAGGCAACCAACGAGACAAAAAGATCCCCTGCCATCTGGCAGGGGATCTTTTCGTCTTGGTGGTACCAAAGACAACCCCCGGCTAAGCCGGGGGTAAAAAATAGCTTAAAGCGAGGAGAAGAGTAGAAAAAGAAAAAACTCCCTGATAAGGTAGAAGTGGTTTGCCGACCACACA
>NZ_NFIB01000048.1:0-12217 GCF_002159385.1 Flavonifractor sp. An52 | reverse complement strand
AATCCGTTGGACGAATCCTCCGTCATGAGCACTCCGTTCGACTTGCATGTGTTAAGCACGCCGCCAGCGTTCATCCTGAGCCAGGATCAAACTCTCAATAAAATGGTATCTAAAGAACCGAGGTTCTTCAAATCACTTTATCGAAGCTTAATTCATAGCTTCAAAGAAATTAAATCAAGAGCCTTCTGCACCAAGCTTGCGCTTGTTTCAGAAGGACTTCTCGTCCTTTCTGGTGCTTCGTGTTTCTCTCACGTTGTTTAATTTACAAGGTACACGCTCCGACCAGCCCTCCGGGCTGACGTGCTATTTATTGTAGCACCGCCGGCTTTGCTTGTCAAGAACTTTTTCAAGTTTTTTCAGGGCTTTTTAGCCCCGATCCCCTTGTTCCAGTCCTTTTTCAAGCCGGTTCACGCCTTCCGGCGCGAACTCATTTATTTTACCACGCGCTCCCACGTTTGTCAAGCACTTTTTTCTGATCTCTTTCAGAAGGCCGTCCAGGTTCCCCTCGGTTTCTTCCGGTTTTGGTCAGATTTTCATGCTCTCTCGCAAGGCGCTCAGATAGAATATCACTCACGGTGCCATTTGTCAACACCTTTTTTCACTTTCCGCCCTTTTCTTTTTCCCTTCTTCTTTCATCATTCTCTGGTTGCGGCAGGGTGGGAATTATGCTACTCTATTCTTATTATAAAATCTAATAGAAAGGGGCCATACCCATGCCCATTAAAATACCTGATTCACTTCCCGCTACCGCGGTATTGGAGAGCGAGAATATCTTCGTTATGACCGAGCACAGAGCCCTGCATCAGGATATCCGTCCCTTGAATGTGGTAATCCTGAATCTGATGCCTACCAAGATCGTGACGGAGACCCAAATCCTTCGCAAGCTATCCAACACCCCGGTACAGATTGAAGTAGAGCTGCTTCGGACTGCCAGCTATCAATCTCAGCACACCGATGAAGATCATCTGGCTTCCTTCTACACTACCTTTGATCAGATCAGAGACCGCAAGTTTGACGGTATGATCATCACCGGCGCTCCCGTAGAGAATCTGGAGTTCGATCAGGTGGACTACTGGCCCGAGCTGTGTGAGATCATGGAATGGAGCAAAACGCACGTTCACTCTACCCTGCATATCTGCTGGGGCGCCCAGGCGGGGCTCTATTTCCATCACGGAATCGAGAAGCGCTCTCTCCCTCAGAAGCTGTTCGGCGTCTTTGAGCACCGGGTCCTCAAGCCCAGCTCTCCCCTGTTCCGCGGATTCGACGATGTATTTTATGCCCCCCATTCCCGCTATACCGAGGTGTGGGAGGAGGATATCCGCAGCACCCCAGGTCTGGAACTGGTCGCAGTTTCCGCCGAGGCCGGTGTATACGCCGTCAAAACCGAAGACAGCCGGCAGTTCTTTGTAATGGGGCACCCGGAATATGATCCCGATACTCTGGCCAAGGAATACTGGCGGGATGTAAACAAGGGGCTGGATATTGCCGTACCCGCCAATTACTTCCCCGGGGATGATCCCACCAAGGTTCCCGTGGTGCGCTGGCGAAGCGCGGGCCAGCTTCTCTATACCAACTGGCTGAATTACTACGTGTACCAGACCACGCCGTACGATTTGAACGAAGTATAACAACAGCGCCCGTCCCGGAATACCGGGGCGGGCGCTGTTTCTATAGGGTAAGCTTAACTTTCGGTCTTGTAGCCAATCTTCACCTGGGCAGTGCCGGAGTTGGCGGAGCTTCCCATGCGTGTCAGGGTATAGTCCTCGCCACAAACAAGGCCGTCCACGGAATAGCCTTTGCCGCCCACGGTGTCGATCGCCTGGGTCAACCCAGCCCAGTAGCTGCGGCCATCCCAGGAATATTGGATCGTCAGCTCGGTCTCGCCGTCCCGGACTGCCTGCTCCAGGATGCCAGTATAATAGGCGAGAGCCTCCTCATCGGTCATTTCCGGCAGAGGGTACTGTAGGGAGGCTTTGAACACCCCGCTGTCCTTGTTGGTCCCGCCGCTGAACAGCCGGTAGTCCACCCCGGAAACTTTGCCGTTTGCGGTGACATAGCCCTCGGCGCTCATCACGCGGTAAGCTTTGGAGGCATAATAGTCGCCGTCCCGGTCCGGGTAATCCGCGGGCTGGAACTCCACCTGGAAGGCCCCGCTGTCAATGGCCTCCTCGATCTGGTCCACATACTTCTGTAGCTCCTCCCGGTCCCACTTGTTGTTAGTAAGGGTCACCACTCCACCGCTTTTGGCACTGAGGTCATAGTCTTTGGTCTGCCAGTTGGTATGGTAGGTGTAGCCGTCAAAGGTGTACCCCTCCACCTTCATAGTGTTACAGGCGATCTTGACGGCATTGTCGGTGTAGCCGGTGAGGGTCAGGGTCTCGGTGCGGAAGTCCATCCCGGCGATGGCCTGCTCCAGGATGGGCACGATCTCCAGGGCGTCGGCCTCGTCCTTGGCCTGCTGCTGTTCCTTCTCCTCCTTCTTGATGGCCTGCCGGCGCTGGGTCTCCGCCGCCACATCATCCCGTCGGAACTTAAGCGACATCTCCCGTGAGTCAAAGGTGCCGTAAGCGAACTCCGGGTGTTGGTCAATGATGGCGTCCGCCACTTCGCGACTGTACTTGGACAGGGTGTTGGAATCAAAGCCGGCGTCGGACAGGTCAATGGTAAAGTACAGCGCGTCGCTCAGCTGCTGGTCGGTGAGGGCCTGGAGCTCCGCCTGGGTCCAGGTGGGGACGTCCGTCAGGGCGGGGGCACAGAGGGCCAGGATGGCGTCCACCTGCTCCTGCCGCGCGTCGGCTATGGCCTGGTCCGCGGAGTCCAGCAGATCCGCGTCGTACTTGGTGCTGGTGCAGGCGTGGACCGTCTCCCAGTCCCGGTGGCTCCGGCTGACCATCACCTTGTCGCTCTTGAGGAAGTAGTCGTAGCGGATATAGTCGCCCCCCCGGACGGTGGGGTCGTCCCAGGTGGCGTCCACGTGGTACCACTGGCCGTCCACCTCCACCAGGTTCCAGGCGTGGTAGCCCCCGGCGAAGCCTGTGATGGTCACGTTGGGGATGCCGGCGGCGTCCAGCAGGAGCTCGAAGGCCTTGGCGTAGCCGCCGCACACGGCGGTTCCCTTCAGCAGGGCCCCCTCGGCCTGGTAGGAGACAAAGGGCATATTGCCGATGTCCACCCGGTAGTCGTAGTCGCAGTGGGTGACCAGATAGTCGTGGAGGGTCTTGACCACCTCGTAGTCGCTCATGCCGGAGGTGATCAGCTCGTCCGCCACCCGCTGGGCCTCCGCCAGGGCCGCATCGGAGATATAGCGCCAGTCGCTGTTGGCCACCGTGGTGACGGAGATGGTGCTGCTGGTGTAGTACACCGCCAGGGTCTTGGCGATCTGCCCGTCCTGCTCGTAGGCGTTCAGGTGTGTAATACCGTAGGGGTTTTCCCCGTCCAGGTCGGCGATCTCCAGGGCCAGCTTTTCCGCCTGGGAGGCCTCCAGTCCGAAGGCGCTAATGTCGATGGCGGACTTCCGGTCCAGAAAGCCGGTGGTGATGGCCAGAGTGGCCCCGGCCTCGTCGCTCAGCGCCGGCGGCTCTTGCTCCTGCGCCTTCCCATCGCCCAGCTGCTTCCACAGGCAGTAGACCACATCGGAGCGGGGACAGTTGGACCGGGCGGCGAAGGTGAGCCCGGCGGTGAGGCCGCTGCGCCCGGCCCAGGCCACGGCGGCGTCCGACCAGTTGTCCCCCTGGGCCTCCTCTCCGGCGAAGCGGCACAGGAAGGTGAAGATCTGGTCATAGGTCAGGGTGCCGGTGAGATTGAACCGGCCGCCCCCCACGCCGTTGGTGATCCCTTTCTCCACCGCCCAGAGCACGGCTTTGTAGTAGAAGGCATTCTTGTCGGTTACATCACTAAAGCCCGAGGAGGCGGTGGTGGTGGGGGCCGGGGAACCGGCGGCCCGCCACAGGAAGGTCACCGCCTCCGCCCGGGTCACGGTCCTCTCCGGGGAAAAGACGCCGTTTCCAGTGCCCTGGGTAATCTCCTCCTCTACTGCCCAAGCTACCGCGTCGGCGTAGTAGGCATCGTCCGGTACGTCCTTAAAGCCAGTATCCGCCGCTGACGCAGTGACCGGCAGAGCACCCGCCGTCAGCACCAGGGCCAGCAGCAGAGCAAGAACCTTTTGTATTCCTCTCATAACCAGCAACCTCCTTCTTTCTTCTGTGGTTTAGCCAAAGATGGCGTCCTGTGCGGCCTGAGCCGCATCATCCACCAGATCCTGAGCCGCATTCAACGCGTAGTGGTACTCGCAGTATCCGTCTTTGTACACCGGCTGGTCGCAGGATTTGCAATGGCCGCCGCAGGCGGTCAGGCTGACCGCAAGGGCCAGGGCAGCAATCAGAGCCATCATCTTTTTCATTGTTCTTGTCTCTCCTTATTGTGTCAAATTATGTTGGCAGAGACGGAAAGGCCAACAGGCCTCCCCGCACTCTCTGTGATATAGTGCCACGGAGAAGCCCATCGGTTTTATGGTTTTGCAATTTTTTTAATTTTTTTGGAATCGGTCACAACCCACCGTTCCTCAGGAGTGCCTCCGCCTCATCCACCGTCATGGCCGCTTCCGCCTCCTTCTGGTTGCTGAGGATCACCTGAGCCGGATCGGGGAGCGACTCTGCCGCTCCCATGGTCAGGCCGCCGGCACTCTCCGCAAAGGCCCAGGGTTCCTCCACCAAGCGGGAGGTATAGTAGTTGGTGTCGGCCCACAAAGTCCCGTCCTCTGCCAGGAACACCGTATAGCGCAGGCCGCTGCCCGCGAAGAAGTCCCAATCTTCCTGGAGGATGGTCACCGCCTGCCCGTTCTGACAGGTGACAATGGTCAGGACGCTCTGCGACCAGGGGAGATCCGGATCCGACGCCACAAAGAGCAGCTCCGGGGTGCCGTCGCCCCACACGTCAGCCAGGGCCACCGGAGATAGGTCGAAGATGCCGTCATACCACCTGGCGTAGGCCTCAATGCCGTCCCTCTGTTCCTCCAGCACACCGACGTAGGCGGCGGCAGCTTCTGGCGTAAGGCCTCCTTCCTCCGCTGGGGCGGCGTGGTCGCTGAGGCGGACAAACTCATAGTGGGCGGGATCGTCCAGCTCCAGATCCCATTCAAGCTGGATGGTCCGCTGAGGGTCGGGGGAATCCACGATATTGACCCCCAAAAGCACCCCGTCATAGCCCTCCGGCACCCGAACGGTATAAGTCACATCCTGGTAGGTATCTATTGTAATCTCCCGCTCCAGACCGGGGCGCTCGCTCTCCTCCCAGTCGCCGTAGTTCATGCCGCTGGTCCACTGCTTCTCATAAGTAATGGGAACGGTTTGCCCGTTGTACTCCACCTGGCTCTCCCCGGCAGCCAAGTACTGGTCGCCTGTGTCCATCCGCTGATCAGGGAAGTAGAGCCGGCCGGTATACCAGTCGTAGAGGCTGTACTCCTGCGTAATGATGGTAAAGGCCAGAGAGGCACTGCCGGGGTTGCCCATACGAACCTGGGCAGTGTTGCTGTAGCGGATGGTATAGGTCACATACCCCTCCCCGTCGGGTTCGCTCACCGTGATGTCCGGCTTGGTAAGTCCGCCAGCGGAGGAGAGCATTTCCAGCGTCGGGTCTCCGGCCACAGTGGTCAGAGGCACGTCCTCGTAGGCCCTGGGCTCCACCAGGGTAAAGCCGTGGAGCGCCCCGAAAGAGGTATCGCCCGGCGTCTCCGACTGGAGGATCTCCGGAGGCACCGACGCCGCGGGCTCAGCCGGGCCAGACCGGAAGGCAATCCCAACCGCCGCACCGCCGATGACGACCGCTCCAGCCAGGATGGCTGCCACCACTTTCACAGAGATACCTGCGGCAGCTACCCCCGTAGCTGTACCGGCGGCCGCTCCGGTTCCCGCGGAAGCACCGGCTGCGGCAGCCGCACCCGAGGCGGCGCTCCCCGCCTGAGCCAGGACCTGCCCGGCCATGGCAGCGGCGGCAGCACTGTCCAGAGCAGTACTCTCCGCCTCACGCCGCAGGAAGCAGAGCAGCAGCAGCATGGGGCTGACGCCATAGAGCTTGACGCCCCTGCGCTCGTGTTCCTCCACACCGGCCTTGATGCTCTTCCGGGCGTAGTTGAGGCGGCTCTTCACCGTACCCTCGCTGGTATCCATAGCCTGAGCAATGTCCTTGACGCTCATCTCATCGTAGTAGTAGAACAGCACACACATCCGCTGTTCCGGCGGCAAGTCGTCCACCAGCCCCAGGATCATCCGCCGGGTCTCCTCGTTGTCCAGTGCTTTCTCCGGTACCAGGGTCTCGTCCAGGTTCTCCATGCTGTCCAGCAGGGAGCCGCCCTCCTCATCCTCCGGAATCTGCCACTCCTTATGGGGCGCGGAGAGCAGGTGACGGCAGCGATTAGCCGTAATGCCGTTGACCCAGCCCCAGAAGGCGGCGGGCTCCCGCAGCTTGTCCAACCCCGTCAGCATGGCGATCAGCACATCCTGGGTGGCATCCTGGGCATCCTCCTCCTTCTTCAGCATCTTCTTGCAGTGGTAGTAGACCTTATTCTGTACCGCCAGTACCAGGGCCTCCTGGGCCGCTCCGTCCCCCTGAATACTTTTCTGGATCAACTCTTTCAGCTTTTCCTGTTCCATCTCCCGGTAGCCCCCTCCTCACCTGATAAAAAATAGTCTGCTTCGCAGCACACTCCTCCGCCTCCCGAAGAAGGCAGCAGCGGAGGAACTGAAAAAATGTGATGGATTTCGTTGTACATTCTCCTCCTTACAGTGTACAGGATATAGGGCAAAAAAGGAATCATCTGGTCCTATTTTTTAAAGATTCCATGCCCCATATCATAGTCGTTTCAGCTGTCTGACATATAGCAGAAGCCGGCCCACCTGCGAAGAGGTGGGCCGGCCTTTCACAGGACGGGGTACGGTCAGGCGGAGGCGCCCAGCTGCTTCCACAGGCAGTAGACCACGTCGGAGCGCGGGCAGTTTGCCTTGGCGGAGAAGTTCAGGCCCTCGGTCAGGCCGCTGGACTGGGCCCAATTCACCGCGGCGGCAGACCAGTCGGTCCCCGTGGCGCTCTCACCGGCAGCCCGGCACAGGAAGGTGAAGATCTGGTCATAAGACAGACTGCTGGACAGGTCAAAGATTCCGCCTCCCACGCCGCCGGTGATGCCCTGCTCGGCCGCCCAGAGGACCGCATTATAGTAGTAGGCGCTCTGATCGGTAACGTCGGTGAAGGGAGAGGTCGTGGAGGCGGGGGTGGGGGAACCGGCCGCCCGCCACAGGAAAGTGACCGCCTCAGCCCGGGTGACAGAGTTGGCAGGAGAGAAGGTATTGGCTCCGGTACCGGTGGTGACCTTCTGGTTTACCGCCCACTGCACCGCGTCGGCGTAGTAGTCTCCGGTGGTCACGTCGGTGAAGCCGGCCACCGGCTCGGCAAAGTGGAAGGTTGCCTGATCCAGGCCGTCATTCAGGCTGCCCATCTCGATCTGGCTCCACTGGAGAGCGGTGCCGCCGTAGTAGACGTCGGTGAGGCTTTCACAGCCATAGAAGGTGCCGCTGTCAATTTCGGTGACGCTGACAGGGATGGTGACTGTCTTCAGATTCCGGCAGAAGCGGAAGGCGTCCCCCAGATGGGTCACACCGCTGGGGATGGTGCAGCTTTCCAGGCTGATGCAGTTTTCAAACAGCCGTTCGGGCACGGTGGTAATGCCGGCAGGGAGACGCACGCTGGTCAGACTGGTGCAGTTGCTGAGGGCCCACGAGCCCAGACGAGTCACACTGTCGGGGATGTACAGGGTGGTCAGGCTTTTGCAGTTAGCCAGAGCCGATCCGGTCAGGGTCGTGACGCTGTCCGGCAGGGTCAGGCTGGTCAGAGCGGTGCCGGAGAAAGCGTCAGATCCGATGGAGGTGATTCCATCCGGCAGGGTTATGCTGGTCAGAGCGGAGCAGGCCTGAAAGGTATCCCGTGGAATGGAGGTCAAATTCTTGCTGAGCGTCACATCAGTCAGGCCGCTGCACCCATAAAATACCCCCTGCCCCAGAGTGGTGACACTGTCCGGCAGGACCACCTGCTCCAGGGAACTGCAGGCGCCAAAGGCCTGCCGCCCGATGGTGGTGACAGTGCTGGGTATGGTAACACTCACCAGCTCTTTGTGCTGATTGAATGCGTAATCCCCAATGGCAGTGACAGTTACACCGTAGATCTCAGCGGGGATGTTCGCCTCGGTGACGGTCTCATCTGCACGGGTGATGGTACCGGTGGTAGCATCAAAGTAGAGCTTGCCGCCGGAAACCTCATAGGTGAGGTCCGCCGCCTGGGCAGGCAGGGACAGGGCCAGGACCAGCCCAAGAGTCAGAACCAGGGTCAGGAGTCTGCGTACTTTCATGGAACATCTTCCTTTCTTCTTTTTGATTACGATGTATAGTGCGCAATCACCCCCGGTTGGTTTTACAAAAAAGAAAAAATTTTTGGCAGTCACGTAAATCAGCTATCATAACCATCCTGTTGGCTGCCAGAGCGTCCGGGGACAGCATATCACAGCCGGGCTTGTAGCTTTCGTTCCTCTTGTGCGCCGTCCCCGGCGTCCTACAATCCAGTTTCTGACCAAATTCGGATACTCGCCCTGACTGATGCAGATATTCAGGCACCACAGGGCAATCTGCAGTCAACAAGCAAAAAAGAAAACCGGCAAAGCATTGCAGTGCAATGCTTTGCCGGTTTCGTTGGCTTACTCCCATTCGGCAAATTCAAGTATATGGGAGTGTATTTGGGGTGGTTTTACAGGCAAAACATTCGCAAATATGTTAATATTTTGCTTGCTTATTTGGGGCAGTTCGTTTTCTTAGTATCAAAATAGTATCACAAAACCGAGAAATTGCAAGGGTTTCAGGCCATAAACGGCCACAATCAAAACTTCCCTCAATTTGATGTAAATTTCTGTCGAAATGGGTCTCGAATCGAGACCCATTTCGACCACCGCCTGGGAGCGTAAACGCTCCCAGGTAATAAGGGATTGATTTCCGCCGGAGGCGGAAATCAATCCCACCATGGGACATAATTCGACCACCGGCCCCCGCCCAAAATCAAAGGAGGCGGGCAAGCACCTTTGGGGCTTGCCCGCCTTGATGACCGAAAAGCAAGACCGGGTGGGGCGGTCAATGGCGGCGCACTTGTGCGCCGTTCATCTCGACCATTGTCGGCCCCGACTGGACTTGCTAAATGGAAAATGCCAGTCAATTTCATCCGTAAGATAATTGCCCATCTCCACCCATGAGGGCGGTCATTTCCTCGATCTTTTCTAATGGAAATGGCGGTTGAGAAAGAGGTTTCATCGCAATAGACATTAACTTCATCGGATTATCGTCTGCTGCTACACGATTTGAACTTAGGTGTCCACATCTTCTGCAACGGTGGATAATTGCCCACTCTCCATTTTTCCTGACCCAAACGCCCACGGGGTCCATAATTCCGCCGCAGTCTGCCTCCCGATCTCCGGGTTCAATGTCCAAATGTAAACTGCAAAGACAGTTTGGGCAATGATTACGATGGTCGCTCCCTGCACCGATAGGTACAACTAGTCTACCACATACTTTGCAAGTAAAACTATCGTTACACCCATGTGTTTTATAGTATCCTTTTTCATACTGTTTTCGTTTGTTCTCTCTGTTCATAACTGCTCCTTGTCGTGTGGGGCAGGGCAGACTACAAATCTTCACGCAGGTACTTTTTCAACGAGTCCCGGTATGTTTGTGAGAACAATATATATTTTTCTTGTTCCTCGACTGTCCATGCACCCCATATTTTATCTTCAATTTGAAATAGTGGGAGGATTTTCTCAGAAGTAAAATCTTTCCCTTTTTCGGTCAAACAAACCATTGTATTCCGGCCTTCTCCCTGTTCCAGATAGGCAAGCCCATCTTTCTCTAATTTCCGAATTGCCGAATTGATTGTTTGCCGACTGATACCTGTCAATCTGAATATGTCGCTCTGGAGACACTGTCCATCCCGTTCGCAAAGCACATACAGAATATTCAAAACAGTATCAGAAATGCCCATCTTTACAGCCGCTTCATGGTATAATGAAGTGATTTCCGCAGATAAATAGGCATACATTCTTGCTTTCTCGTAGCCCATCACGGCCTCCTTAATATCCGATTTCATATATATTATATCCATTTTCGGATATATGTCAATAAGTAATTCAAAATATATGCAACTCGTTTGATACAGGCGTAGCAAAAGCATCAGGACATTTTCTACCGCCCGCCCCAGTCAAGGGAGCGCCTGGGCCGTTTGTGGCCTTTCTCCGCCTGTTCCCTCTGCTTGTCAGCCTCCACCGCCGCCGCTACCTGCTCCGGGCCAAAGACCCGCTTGACCCGTGTATAGTCGGCGGAGATCTGCCGCAGTTTTTTGTTCTCCAACTTCACCTCCATCAAGCGGTCAGACAAGCGGGCGTTGCCCTCCCGCACCCGGTCATAGTCCCCCTGCAGACGGTCAAATTTCCCCCGCAGTTCCATATAGGCCCGATACAGGGAGCGCAGCACCTTTACGATCTTCGCCAGCAGGGGCTTTGCCTTTTTCTCCCGGTAGGATTTGGCGCTCTCCAGCGTCCCGGCCTCCGGCAGGATTTCCTCCGGGTCAGCGGAGAAGTCCGCCGCCAGCCGCTCCATGTCCTTCACCGCCGGGGCCAGTTCTTTCAGCCGCCGCTCCTGGCTCTCCACCTGGCTCTCTTTCTCCGCCTTGACTGTTTCCAAGGCGGCGATCTCTTTCGCCCTCTGCTCCTTCTTGTAGTCCAGCACAGACAGGTGCTTGTCGTGGGTGCCCTTGTCCTCCCACTCTATCCCGTGGCGCTCCATCACGGCGGAGAGTTGTTCCTTTTCCGAGCGCACCCACTGGCTCCACTCCGTGTCTCCCCTGGTGCCGCCCTTGAAACCCTGAGCCGCTAACGCCTGTTTCAGAGATACCCGTGTGTCCAGCCCCCGCTTGCTCCCAACAGTGAACGGCACAAAGTCGATGTGCAGATGGGGCGTGGCCTCGTCCATGTGGAGGTGGGCCGAGAACACCCGGAGATTGGGATTGCGCTCTTGAAAGGCTTTCATATACTCGTCCAGCACCGCCGCCGCCAGCCGCCCTTCGTCGCTGTCAGCGCTCATGTCATCCTTGTTGCCCACTTGCAGGATAATTTCGTGAAACGGCTTTTCCTGCTTGCCAGAGCGGATTTTTTCATAGTAGTTTTCTATCCGCCTGTCGGCTCTGGTCTGTTTGGCGTTGTACCGTTCCAGGGCCTCGTCAAAGAGTTCATGGTACACCGCCTTGATGTTCTCTTGGCAGTAGGTTATCTCCGCAGTCTCGGTTATTCAAGTGAGGAAATCGCCGAGATGCCTCTGGTCTCTTACCCGGATGACCCTTGCCGATATGCCGACCCGTCCAGTCTGTCGGCTTTTGTAAAAGAATTGCTCCAACTGTGCGGTTTTCAGAAGGCAGATTTTCAACTGATAGCGGCCCTGACACGGAGAGAGCCGGATTTGGACAGTGATGGTGTTCCGGACACCGATGTATCGGCTTATGCTCTTCGACGCGATTGGGCGGGCCGTGCGATCCATCTCTGCGGGATGGCATCTGCCGATGTGGACTATCTAATGGGACACAAAAACTCAGACACCAAGGATAAGGACTATACCAATTATGATGTGCAGTCGGATATTGCCAGACAGCTGGAACGCCATCCCTTTCTGCGGGAATACAGCCGGCACCCCTATTATAATGCCATCTGTCCGGTTCCGGGCAAAACAATCGATCTGACGGGATACAGCGCATACCGCATTACCGCGGGCAAAGAGCCCATTGAGGTAACGCTTCGTGTCGCTACCAGCGAAAGTGGAAATCGTGTGGATTTTATCACCGACGGCACAGTAATTTCCTTGCCGGAACCCCAGACCGGTGCAAAGGACGCACCAAGACTGCGGGAAAACCGCCCTGCGATTTCCCCTGTCACCAGCTCTGATAAATATCAAAAGTGGATTGAAGAAGCAGAGCAAATTGACATTTCAAAATGGAATGACAAAAAGGAGGAATGAAAAATGAACCGAAAAATGGAGTGATACACTAAAACCGCACACCCAAGGTGATATAATAAAACACAGAAAGGGTGTAGCAGATGGGACAGAAATACGACGCGGAATATAAAGCCGATGTGCTGAAGCTGGCCGAT
>NZ_NFIB01000047.1:0-12290 GCF_002159385.1 Flavonifractor sp. An52 | reverse complement strand
GGTTTGTAATAATAATCGTGGATGGGCTTGTCCCGGGACAGGGTATGGAAGCAGTCCAGGCAGTAGGGCCGCTCGTCAAATTCGTCCGACTCTTCGTAATAGGCCCCGGTCTCTCTCACAAGAGCACCGCAGCGGCAGCAGCGGACATAGTGGTCGTCGAAGCAATCCTGGCACAGTGGCGTGTCAGTGGTGCCGGCGTTGTCACTCTCCCAGATCCGCTCGCCGCAATAGCTGCAGAACAGGGTGTGGTTGTCCAGGCATTGGGCGCACAGCTCCTGGCCATCGAAATGGTACAGCTGCTCGGTTGGCAGAGAAGCGCCGCAGAGTTCGCAGGTATGCAGTTCTTTCATGGTAATTCCTCCTTAAAACGCCAAAAAGCCCCGGGGCTTTCCCCGAGGCCATCGTAGCTTATAGTATACAGTTCAAGGTTCGGGCGGTCCGGAAGGGGGAAAGAGGTCCAGGGCCAGCAGAATGGCCACCCGGACGCCTTCCCGGAAAGCGCCCTCCACGGAAGCCGTCTCCCGTTTCACAAAGACATCCTCTAACCTGTCCAGCAGAT
Organism: Flavonifractor sp. An52; assembly: GCF_002159385.1. NCBI lineage: Bacteria > Bacillati > Bacillota > Clostridia > Eubacteriales > Oscillospiraceae > Flavonifractor > Flavonifractor sp. An52. Next base: position 11,731 of record NZ_NFIB01000047.1, on the reverse strand, counting down.
CGGCCGCCTCCCGGTCCAGCTGTTTGCGCAGTTCCTCTGACAAGGCTATCATCTCCTCTAAGCATTGGGTGTACACCGGTTCCCCGTAGCGGAAGCCGTCCTCCATCAGCCGCTCCATCATAGGTAAATCTCCGGCCAGGCGAAGCGGCGGCGGTACCGCTCCAGCTGCTCCGGCGACAGGCTCTCAAAGTCCTCGCTGTCCGGCGGGGCGGCGCACAGGAAGAAGGTACCTGCGATAATGTCGTAAATCTCCCCGTTTTCCAGCCGCAGGCAGCGGTTGAGGGGCAGTCCCACCAGCTTGCCCTCCTCGTGGCAGATGAGGGCTACCGGTTCCTCAAAGGGATACACGGCCTGGATGGGGCCGCCTACCGCCTGCTGCATGGCTTCCAGGGTGTTGTCCAGTTCTTCTGCCCGGGGCAGCTCCAGGGGTGGGACCAGCAATACGTTCATAACCATACCTCCAGATAAAAGGATAGCCCAGGAAGCATATGCTCCCTGGGCTTCATGGTTATAGTATATAGCTGTACGCTTGCCAATTCCGGAATATGCAATTCCCATCTAAAACAACACGACTCTCAAACGTGCTGGCAGGTGTTACAGTTACGCTCCACGTTTGACTACCATCTAAAACAACACGACTCTCAAACGGAGAAATGCCGTTGTTGATTTGATTTATCGTTTGACTACCATCTAAAACAACACGACTCTCAAACGTGTGGGAGAAAGAAACCGGGTTTCCTGTTGTTTGACTACCATCTAAAACAACACGACTCTCAAACAAACCTCATATATAGTACCCTGGACACCTTGTTTGACTACCATCTAAAACAACACGACTCTCAAACTCCGCTGGACCAGTGTGAATACGCCGCCTGAAACGGTGCCCTTAGACCGCACGAATGGTGCAGCCAGACCGCAGACATGGTGCATGGTCACCGCAGACATGGTGCATTGACAGGATGGCCACTAAAATGGATTCAGCATCATCAGATGCAAATTCATTTTAGGGAGGCTTTACCATGGTCAATCACAAAGAGATCCTCCGGCTCAAAAGCCTGGGGCTTACCCACCGGGAAATTACGGATGCCACCAGCTGTGGTCGCAACACGGTCACCCGTACATTAGCCAGGGCTCGGGAACAGAAGCTTAGCTGGCAGCAAGCTCAGTCCATGTCGCAGCAGGAAGTTTCCAAGCGGCTATTTCCAACCGAGCAAAAGAACCCTGTCTACAAGATGCCGGACTATGAGTGGGTACACCAAGAGATGCAGAAGAGCGGCGTCACCCTGAGCCTGCTGTGGGTGGAATACTGCGAGCAGTGTCGTCAAAGCGGCGAGCTGCCCTACAAATCCACCCAATTCAACAAGTATTACGCAGACTATGTCCACAAAACGAAAGCCACCATGCACTTGGAGCACAAGCTCGGCGAGACTATGCAGGTGGACTGGGCCGGTCAGACGGCAGCGCTGGTGGACACAGACACAGGGGAGCGGCTGGATGCATACCTGTTTGTAGCGGTGCTGCCATACAGCGGCTACGCCTACACAGAGGCCTTCCTGGACATGAAGCAGGAGGCCTGGATCACTGGCCATGTCAACGCCTACCGGTATTTCGGCGGGGTCACCCGCATCCTCACGCCGGACAATCTCAAGACCGGTGTAGTCAGGAATTCCCGGACAGAAACAGTACTCAACAAGTCCTACCAGGAGATGGCAGAGCACTACGGCACCGCCATTCTTCCGGCCCGTCCCCGCAGCCCCAAGGACAAGGCCTTTGTGGAGGGTTCCGTTGGCGTGGTCTCCACCTGGATCCTGGCGGCCCTGCGCAACCGCCAATTCCTGTCCCTTGCGGAACTGAATCAGGCCATCCGAGAAAAGCTGGAGGTCTTTAACCACAAGCCCTTCCAGAAACGGGAGGGCAGCCGTGCAGCTTGTTTTGCGGAGGAGAAACTGTTCCTGCTGCCCCTCCCGGCTGCGCCGTTTGAGTTGGCGGTCTGGAAGGTGGCCACGGTCCAATATAACTATCACATCAGCGTGGAGCACATGAACTACTCCGTACCGTATGAGTACATCAAGCAGCAGGTGGATGTACGCCTTACCCGGACCACCGTGGAGATCTTTTTTGCCGGTACCCGGATTGCCTCTCACCTGCGTCTCCAGGGCCGTCCCAACCAGTACAGCACGGTGGAGAGCCATATGCCGCCGGACCACCAGGCTTACCTGCAATGGAATGGCGAGCGTTTCCTCCGCTGGGCAGAACAGATTGGTCAGCATACCGCTGCCGTGGTGCGGCTTTTCCTCTCCGCCCACAAGGTGGAGCAGCAGGGTTACAAGTCCTGTATGGCTCTGCTAAAACTGTCAGAGCGCTATTCCCCTCAGCGTCTGGAGAGTGCCTGCCGGAAAGCCCTCGCCTACACCACTTCCCCCAGCCTGAAAAGCGTCCAGACCATCCTGAAATCCGGGCAGGACAAGCTGCTCGCTGAGGACGCTCCGGCCAAGCTGGAAGAGCCAAAGGCCCATAAGTTTACCAGAGGCGCCGGCTACTATAAGAGGGGGGAATAACCATGCTGAGCAATGAAACGGTACGGAAATTGCATGAAATGCGTCTGGGCGTCATGGCGGAGGCTTTCTCCGCCCAACTGGAGGATGCACAGTTCCAGGCGGTATCCTTTGAGGACCGTTTTGCCATGCTGGTAGACGCGGAGTGGAGCGCCCGGAAAAGCAACCGCCTGACCCGGCTCATCCGCAATGCCGGCTACGCGGACCCTGCCGCCTGTGTCGAGAATATTGAGTACCATCCGGAACGAAAGCTGGACCGGGAGCAGATCCTGCGTCTGTCCTCCTGTGCCTACCTTCAGGAAGCACATAATGTCATCATTCTGGGAGCCACTGGAGCTGGAAAAACCTATCTGGCCTGCGCCCTTGGCATGGCCGCCAGCCGCAGCTTTTATTCCGTGCGGTATATCCGTCTGCCGGATCTGCTGGTGGAGATCTCTGTGGCCCGGGCTAACGGCACTTACCGGGACTACATGAAAAAACTCAAGAAGGACAAGTTGCTCATCCTGGATGAGTGGCTGCTCTATCCCCTCAAGGAGGCAGAAGCCCGGGATGTGCTGGAACTGGTAGAGGCTCGGAACAAGGTGACGTCCACTATCTTCTGCTCCCAGTATGATACCAGTGAGTGGCACGAAAACCTATACGACCCGACCCTGGCCGACGCCATCTGTGACCGTATAATCTATAACGCCTATACCATCCAGATCGAGGGCGAATCCATGCGCAAGCGCAAGGGCATCCCCGAGTAATCCCCCGCATGGCGGTCCGGTGCACCACGCCCCCGGCCGCCATGCACCATTTCCGCGGAATGGGTGCACCATTCCAGCGGTGGCTATGCACCATCATCTGCGGTCAAGTTGCACTTTTTGAGCGGCGTACGCACGTTATGGCGATTGGAGAGCGCATTCACTTTTTCCGTACCCTGCGGGGCATGACACAGAAATATCTTGGTATGGCGCTGGGCTTCCCGGAGAAGTCCGCCGATGTCCGCCTTGCCCAATATGAGAACGGGTCGCGGACACCCAAAGCGGACCTGACTGCCGCGCTGGCACAGATATTGGATGTCTCCCCCCATGCGCTGGCCGTACCGGACATTGATTCCTATGTGGGGCTTATGCACACACTCTTTACCCTGGAGGACCGCTACGGCCTAAAAATCTGCGAATGCGACGGAGAAATACATCTTCGAGTGGACGTGTTCCAAGGTAAAGACGCGGCCAGACTCCATGAGATGCTCTGTGCCTGGGGCAAACAGGCGATTAAGTTGAAGTCGGGGGAGATCAGCAAAGAGGACTACGACCGCTGGCGTTACCGCTACCCGGAGTTTGATACTACAGGCCACTGGCACAAGGTTGTCCCCTCCCAGAGCCTCAGCGATCTGCTGGTGGATGAATTGAAGAAGCAGCCTGACAAAGATGAGTAAAACGAAAAGAGCTACCTGACTTTCACAAATCAGGTAGCTCTTTATCTTTGGAATAATGAAAACTGTTGCCAAATCGTTGCCACAGAGGGCATCAAGTCTTGAAAAACCCAGTAATCACGGGCTTTTCCGGGCCTCTGAAATCATTCCCACTCGCCGAGTCAAATCCGTTTCTAAACTTTTTTGTATAGAGGATTTGATTCGGTGTTATTTACTTTGATACAGATTATCCTTATCCTATGGTCTATCCAAAATTCTGCTATCAAAAAACTATCACCCTACGGCTATCAAAGGAACAATATTCTTTATAATGCTTTGTTTATATCAGAGCACACCCTTTCAAATCTGTCTAATGCATCGGTTATATCCTCGATTTCCCAAATATCAGGATGCTTAATTAAATACATACTTGGCCTATAGTGGTCAAAATGTACAGATGGATTTTGCGAAAGTATTGCTTCCGTTGAGTGCAGAACTTCACCATCCTTGACTGACTTTATCGCAATCGCTTTATCACCAGTTAACTCATAGCAAGCATTTATAAGTTTTACATAAGCTGCAGCGCCGATAATATCTTCAATGTCACTTGAGGAATATTGGGTGTAATCACTGGCCAAAAGGATGTGACTCGTTTCCAGTAACCCACTCTTTTTAAGCCGGTCAATCTTGTTTTTATCGCCTGGATGATAATCTGTCAATGTGACAATTTTAAGCGCATTTCCTCCAAAAAGCGAAACGAAGCTTTGAATTTTATCAATGCCTCCAGATGGACAAATGGTCCAATCTTTGCTTAGTCCATTTCGCCCCAATTCTTGGAGTTTTTCCGAAAAATATGTTAAATAAAGTATATCAGATGGGCCTTCAACTAACAGTGTATTTTTCCCGATAAATAAGGTTTGGGTAATATCGTACCCAAAAGCAGCTTGAAGCGGGAAAGTAGTGTCACGGTCTTTACTTAAAACCTTCGATCCCACCTTTGTTCCGAGTATATTTTCGTTTTCATCTGTAACATCTTCAACAGTTCTTGCCGAAAGAATGTCTGAGAAATCCAGCATAAATGGAGAATGCGTCGTGTACACTAATTGAAACTTTGGAATAATTTTTTCCTTGAAGTAGCGAATCAAATCTCCTTGTGCCTTTGCATGAAGCGTAAGTCCTGGTTCATCCAACAAGATGATCAAATTGTCCTCTACTTTTTGCAAATAATTAAACCAAATTAAGAAAGAAAAGAACCAGACAAAGCCGGCGCTTCGATCATCAAAAGATACTGAAGAATCATGGCGTGTATTTTCTATGCGAGTTGAAAAAATGTATCCGTCATTAAATGGAGGTTCATCGCCTGCTTTTGCCATATCACATCGAAATTCAACCTTCAAATGCTTATTTTGGCTCCAATATGTAAAAATTTCTCGTGTAATTTTGCTCGATATGCCACGCGTTTTATTTATCAATGCCTCCAGCTTGTTCGACTCTTTAATCTCGGAGACAGAAGTATTAGCCAAGGATAGCAACGCCTCGAATACCTTTTCATTCGCTGTAAGTTTTCCTTCAGAGCTTTTTCTAACAAAATTATTTAATGCAATTCTGCCAGGGAGCTTTTGGTATTCTGAAAAATAAGAGAATTTGGGCAAATACTGTAGTAAATTCTTTTCGGCGAACGCATCTAACCTGTCGTTAGGAAAAGATGCATCAAACCATTTCTTAAATTCTTGCTCGGCTTCAGATAATGCACTAATACTTTTTAACTGTGCGCGCACTTCACCAATGGAATCATACGATGGAATTTGAGCTCGATCAGAGGGCTCAAATCCACACTCTTCCATTTTCTTTCCAAATAGCGCATGAAAATTCGCATCAAAATCCCATGTACGTTTGTTCTTGTAGCCATTTGAAATAGTGACAACAGTCGAATCACCTATAAAATCAGTACCGAACTGTTTTTCCAATGCTTCAATCTCTTCGGCGGTGAATTTCCAACGCGAGATTACAACTGTATCCCCATCCTCAATAAGACCTGCTTCAAAATCTGTTTGATACATTTTTGGATACTCATACAACGCATCGTAGGTATCTTCCTTGTCGACAGGGTTTAGTTTATATAGCGCTTGGAGAATGGCGCTTTTCCCGGATTCATTCTTTCCAACAAGGCAGGTCAATTGATCAATTGAAAATGTCTCAGAATCTAAAATGCACTTGTAATTTTTTATCCTGACATCAATTAGAAGCATTTTTTCACATCCTTCACAGTTAAAGTATACTATCAGTCACTTTTTAGGAGGTCATCAAGCTTTGATAGCAGATTTTCAAGGCCTTGCTTAATTTCGCATTCCCAAAGCACAACAACTTTCCACCCAAGGGCTTCCAACTCTTGAATATGCTCTTGATCCCGCTGCTTTGTCCTCTCTATTTTTGGGCCCCAATATGCTCTATTTGATTGGCTTGTATGGGCGTACCGGCTTCCACAGTCATGCCCGTGCCAGTAGCATCCGTGAATGAAAATGGCTATTTTCTTCTTGGTAAAGACAATATCAGGCTTGCCCGGCAATACCTTATAATTAACCCGGTACCGGTATCCCATCGCAAAGAGACGGCGGCGTACCATCATCTCAATGCTGGTATCCTTGCTCTTAATGTGGGACATGATTTTACTTCTCCGGTCAGAAGAAATCGTATCAGCCATTATACAGCTAAATCCAGCGGGAGATCGGAAATATCTTTCAGCCGTTTCCCTTGGACCAGTGTTTCCAAAGTTTCAGCAGCATCTTCGGACCCTACTTCTTTTACAGCACGAATCAGCTCATAAAGAGCAAAGTGATAAACACAGTCAATATCACCCGTTCCCAAGGCGAGAGAAGCAAGCCGGTTTGGCATCGGTTCCGCTGTCACTACAACGATGTGGGGCAGATGTCCCTTCCTATTGCGAATTAAATTCAATGCCTCAGTCCGGCTATTTTGTGCCCGGTCGCTCCGCATGGTGTACTTAGCAGATACGCTGGCGTGGAGTAACGGTTTTCCACCGTTTGCCTTGCGAATATCCGCCATTTTGCTGACATCGCCATCAACGATGCACTGGGCAGCGTTAATTTCGCTATCCTCGTACAAGTCACGGTAAATGACCACATCCGGCGCAACTAAGTAATCGTTTCCCAATGCAGCGGCCAACTGAGCGTTCTGCGCAGTAAGCTCATTCAAGTATGCTAGATGCTCATACTGGGCAAAATCGCTGGTTTTCAGCTTATTGTTATTGCCGAGTTGAAGGATTGTCCAGTGCCCAGGGCGAAGATTTTGGAGGTTTGGAAAGGTTTCCCGTAAGAAATCCATAGTCAAAGTCTCAAATTGCTTACCAAGCGTCTGACCGGAAATCTTATCAACCGTTGAAACCGCATGATGCTGCTCATCTACCAGAATATCAACAATCCTGCGGGCTATTGCCTTGGAGCCGCGGCTACTGGTATCGGCGTTGGACGCCACTCCGGCCGAAGTTAAAGTCAGTGTATTTGTTTCAAATAACTGCTTGTGAAAGTGGAATCTCGCGTTTGCAATCAGCGCATCCATACTCAAGACACTCCTTAATTTTTTCTCCTACTGCTTGGGCAACCGGGGGTGGAAAAGCGTTGCCAATCATGCGGCAAGCCACGGTCTTTCGTTTGCCAAAGGTCCATGTGTCTGGAAATCCTTGAATTCTGGCCATCATTCGGCTCGTCAATCGGGGCATTCCCTCGAATCCAGCAGGCGGTGCTTCGTTGGCAATCCCCCGTCCATCCACTCCGAGTTCGGCCCATGCGTTCCTGGCTCGTGTGGGGCCAAGATCGGGGCCACCATGCTTTTTTGAGCCGCCAACTAAGGTGGGGGCAATCCGGTCAGCACGAGCCGCCCATTCCTTGGCTTTTTCCCATCCGTTCTCAGCCATCAAGTCATATAGCACTTTTCCAACTGGGGGCGCACTGTCCGGCTTTTCTTCAGGATAAGCAAACGCACCAAGCTGATCTTTCCGTATCCCAACAATTACAACCCTTGGCCGCAACTGCGGAACTCCAAAATTGGATGCGTTGAGTAATTTAATGTGAGTGACATAGCCCAGTTTTTTGATTTCGGAGAAGATATGCTCCCTGTATTCATCAAATCCAGGGTCCAAGAACCCACGCACATTTTCCAACATGACTGCTCTTGGTTTAATTTCGCCGATAAGCCGGATTGCCTCCGGGAACAAGTCGCGTTCATCATCTTTTCCAAGCTGTTTGCCAGCCACAGAAAAAGGAGGACACGGAACACCGCCAGCAAGCAAGTCTACACCCCTATATGGACGTCCATCAAAATCGTGGACATCGGCACAAATGACATTCCATTCCGGGCGGTTTTCTTTCAAAACTTTGCAATAGTCAGTTTCATATTCCACAAGGGCAACGTGGACAAAGCCCGCCATAGCCAGGCCCAGAGCCTGTCCACCCGCGCCAGCGCAAATTTCAACGCAAGTCAATGGTTGCTGCATAAATTGATCTCTCCTGGCAGTTCCGTAAAACGGGGAAACTTTTGTGTTATTCGTGTTCATCATTGTCAGTAAACTCCATGATTTCGCCTATATCACAAGATAAGGTGTGACAGATTTTATGCAGGCTTTCCATTGAAACAAACTCATTTCGTCCCATTTTGGCCAAAACATTGAAGCTGATACCAGCCGCATCTTTTAGGTCAGTACGATTCATTTTCTTATCTATCAGTATTTTCCATAACTTATCATAGCTAACCGGCATAACGAAATCTCCATTCGTTGTCGAATTCATTTTTATTATAGCACAGCAGACACGAATATTCAAGATAATCTCACAAAATCATGAGTGTCAAAGCGAAAAAGCCGCCCGCAGGGAACCATTCTCCCCACGGGCGGCGTATATCACTTCTTGCCTTGCCGCAAATTCTGGATATTCTTCTTTGCCAGCTCACTGGCCGCCTTCCGGCGCTCTGCCCTGTATGGTGCGTTCAGCTTAAAACTGAACCGCCCCTTTCTGATCTCAAATGTGAGACAACCGTTCTCATCGTCATCCACCAACCGGCACTCGGCTGGGTACTTTGCCGAATACTCGCTCAAACGGTTTTTAAGGGAAGTGTTGTAGGTACACACCTCAATGATAGGGCTTGCCTCGTCAAAAAAGATGCTGGTTGTCTTTTGCTTCTTGGAAAGACCTGTTCTCATATAACCTCCGTATTTTCATAATTTTTTTGCGGCTCTACACCGGCAAAAGTAGGCGGATTTTCGGATAGAAAGCATCCAAACGATACATGATTCAGTTCAGATGTCTCTATCCGCAAAAATCCTATTTTCTCAGCTCTACACGGGATTACCGCGCATCCCGGTCATGCCGCTGCTTTTGACTGCGTTTCTGCTCTTTTTCCGCCTGTTCCTGCCGCTTAACAGCGGCCACCGTTTCGGCTACCCGCTCCGGCCCATAGGCCCGGCACAGCCGGTCATAGTCTCTGGCGGTTTCCTGCAATTCCACGTTTTCGTCCCTGACCTCGGCCAACTGCTTTTTTAAATACGGAACCTCCGTATCATATTTGCGCTGCAACAACTCAAATTTCTGGCAGACATCCAGATAAGCCCGGTAAACGGAGCGCACCACCTTGACGATTTTCTCCAACAGCGGTTTGGACTTTTTCTCCCGGTAGGATTTGGCGGACTCCATACGATCAGGGAGCGGTAGCAGGTCCTCCGGGTCGGAGGAATACTCGGCCGCCAATTTCTCCATGTGTTTTAGTTTAGGCGCTAATAGGCGGAGTTCCGTCTGCGCTTCTTTGGCCGCCTTCTCGGCTTCGGCCTTATCTGTCCGAAGCTGGCCGATCTCCGCCTGAACCTCCGATTTTTCTGTTTGCAGCTCCGCCAGCCGCGCCTGTTCTCTTTCCACCTTAAACTGCGTCACCGTCAGATGTTCCTCGGAGCTGCCGCGCTCACCGCGCTCCACATCGGTATACCCGACCTCACGCATATACTGGAAGAAATCGTCCTGTAACACGCTGTATGATTTTTTGAGAACGGGCTTGCCCTTCGCCGTTTTCAGCGGTTCGCCAGTGACTTCATCCAGAACCGGCTTGGAGGCCCACTTCTTGCTCATGCTGACCTGCATGACTGTTTCTTTTACCTTGCCAATCAACGACTTGTCCTTGCACCGTTTGGACCAGCGGATCTGCTTCTCCACCACCGGCACATAGACCACATGAAGGTGGTAGTGGTACACATCCTGCCCCAGCGCCTCGGACATAGCCCGGTTGCGCTCATCGGCGTGCATGACTGCCGACAGAATGTACTGTTCGCCGCCCACAATTTTGATTGCGGCCTGGTAGGCGTCGTGGTAAAATTGTTTTGCGAAGCCATATCCGCCATGGTTGAAAAAGTAGGCGGAGTTCACATCGAAGATCAGCTCACCGTAGCGGAAAGCGTCCTCTTTGATACCGCGTGTGGAGATGATTCCGTTGGCCTCCATCTGTTCAAACTGTTCCAGATAGCCTCCAGCCGGTTTCTTGAAGTGAATGTTCAGATGGGAGCGTTCCGGAACAATATCCTGGTTGACATACGATTCTTTTTCACGCTCGTTGTGTTGCTGCGCGTTTTTCAGTTTGGGTGTGGTTAGTCTCATATTTCTTGCGCTGGTACGATGGATACCGTCGCCTCTTGCCATAGAACTCCTTTCTCGCCCCACAAGGGCGGTTGAGATGCGGGTAGCTTTTGGGGATGCACTTCTGCGGAAGTGTAATAACCCACTATGATACTTTCATCCTGCGGCTGCAAAGTATCGTGGGCTCTCCGAGGGGGAATGCGGCTCCTGCGGGAGCCTTGCCGCCTTTTTCGGCTTGCAGGTGATACCCACAGTCTCAAAATGCGGTGTGACCGGCGGTCTTTTCGCAACCGTGTTTGCTCCAATTCCACCGCCCACGGGCCGGGAAAATCCACCGGGTTTCCCCGGCCCCAGCCATCTCCAAATCTGCGGATTTTTCGATGGGGACGAAGGATGCGGAGAGTGTGTGCTGCCAGCCAATTCGCCTTGTCAGCCAGCCACAGGAGCGTGTCACGCTCCTGTCCATGCCAGCAGGGAGAAAATTGACTTTGATGCTAATTTCATTTGCGAGATTAGTACGAAAGTAAAGCCCTGTTACCAGCGAAAATCTGGGAACACGCCGCGCCGGTCCAGATACGCCTGCCTGGCCTGTTCCCGTTCTTCCGGGCTGGGCGCAGTTTTATATTTGGCATACAGCTCGTGCCGCACCAAAGCGTCCAGCTTTTGTTCCAATCCCTGCCGAATTTCATCCTCGTATTCGTCATCATAGCCGAGGTGATACTCCACCAGCGCCACGAACAAGTCATAGGGAATCTGCACATTCTTCATTCGCTTCCGTTCCTCTCCGCGACGGCTGCGACGATAGCGACGGTTGTTTGGGGGGTAGCATTTTCACCGTTGCAACCGTCGCTACCGTCGCGCCCATCATCAACCACTTCAAAGGCCGGAGCCTCCACCAGTATATAGGTGAGTTTCACCTGCCGTCCGGCGTGCCGCGCCCTGTTCTCGTAGCCCACATGATATTCTTCCAGCAGCCTGCCGGATTTGACATTCAGATATTTGGTCAGCGCATTTGCCGCCATGCCCACCTGTACCGCTGCGGCCAGCTCCGATGGAGAGCCCGTCCACTCCGGTTGACTGGCATTGACCATCCGGGCCACCGCTTCCAACACAGGGTCCGGCGGTTCCTTGTGCGGCTCCGTTTCCATGCG
>NZ_NFIB01000046.1:0-13917 GCF_002159385.1 Flavonifractor sp. An52 | reverse complement strand
ACCGCTGCGGCCAGCTCCGATGGAGAGCCCGTCCACTCCGGTTGACTGGCATTGACCATCCGGGCCACCGCTTCCAACACAGGGTCCGGCGGTTCCTTGTGCGGCTCCGTTTCCATGCGTTCCAAGTTCCAAATCTGCGTTTCCGGGTCCTTTTTCAAGTATAGAATCTGGTCCTGCTGGTCGCGGCCCACCACATCAATGGTGGCTTCCAACGCGGTCCGCTTTTTCTTCTGCATCAGCAACGAGCCATCGGCGCAGCCCAGCAGGCCCGTGGTGCCGGAGATCATCTCGAAAGCGTCCCCGGCAGGTTGCTTCCGGGTATGATGAACGGTCAATACGCAGATACAATGTTTGTCCGCAAACTGCTTGAGCTTGCCGATGATTTCATAGTCGCTGGCATAGCTGTATGCCTCGCCTCCCGCCTCCCGGATTTTCTGCATGGTGTCAATGATAATGAGTTTGGTGTCCGGGTGCTCTCGCATGAAATTCTCCAACTGCTCGTCCAGACCGTTCCCGATTTTTCCGGCAGCGGTGGCGAAGTGAAGATTCGGGGTATCGTTCACGCCATACATCATAAACATCCGGTTCTGAATGCGCTGGAAGTCATCCTCCAACGCAAGGTAGAGGACTGTTCCCTGGTGGACTTTGCAGCCCCACAGCGCCTGCCCGGTGCTGACATGGTAGGCGATCTGCGCCACTAGAAACGACTTTCCAATCTTGGGCGCACCCGCGAGGAGATACGCCCCCGAATGGAGCAAATTTTCAATGATGGGCGGGCGGCTTTTGTAGGAGGTCTGAAACAGCTCGGTCATGGTGAGCGTGTGCAGGTATCGCGGGTCGGCCATACGCTGCATCTTGCGGTACATTTCCTCCAGACTTTCCGTAGAATTTTCCGTTTCCCCGTTGCGTTTTGCCTCTGAAACGGGTATACTGTTGTCAGAATCTTTTTGAATGGACTGCCTCTCATCTGCGCCAACAGATGTGCTTCGGGCAGTCTTTTCTTTTGCGTCAATTCCCATAGGCAGCTTCCTCCTGCATCCCGTTCATAATGGTGGCAATCATCTGGATGGTGTCCAGCAGCTCGTCGTTCACACTCTGCCCAGCCTCAATGCGCCGCAGCTCATCCAGCACAGCGGCAAGCTGGTCACGCAAAGCTTTGTATACCCTGGGATTGCCCTGGACTACCACGTCCTTTTCCAGCAGCCGCCGGGTGATGTAGTCCTGCTTGGTAAGGCCGGACAACTTGACGAAGATTTCCAGCTGCTCGTCCTCCTCCGGGGAGACCCGGAAAGCCACCGTTTTGTTCCGCCAGCGGTTGTGGCGGTCAAGGTTTTTCATAGACATTGTTTTAAGCTCCTTTCTCAGTTTTCAGCGAGTCCAACTTGTCAGCCATTTCTACCTGACGTGTAGGGAACAGATGAGCATAGCGATAGGTGATGTCGATACTCTCATGCCCTACCCGTTCTGCGATTGCCAAAGCGGTAAATCCCATGTCAATCAGCAGGCTAATATGGCTGTGTCGCAAATCGTGTATGCGAATGCGTTTTACCCCGGTTTCTTTACAGCCCCGATCCATCTCACGGTGGAGATAGTTTTTACTGACAGGGAAAATGCGGCTGTCAGGTTCCACACCGTAGAGTTGCTTGAGGTAGTCCTGTATCTCATCGCACAGAAATTGGGGCATCTGGATGACCCGGTTGCTCTTGGGCGTTTTAGGTGTGGTGATGACATCCTGTTTGTTGAGACGCTGATAGGACTTATTGATGGTGAGGGTGCGTTTCTCAAAGTCGAAATCCGTCGGGGTAAGGGCCAGCAGCTCCCCTTCCCGGATTCCGCACCAGTAAAGCATCTCAAAGGCATAAAAAGAAATGGGCTTATCCATCATGGCCTCGGAAAATTTTGTGTACTCCTCCCGCGTCCAAAACAGCATTTCCCGCCGTTCTTCTGTTCCCATATTTCCTGCCCTCTGTGCCGGATTGGCTTGCAGGCCATAATATCGGATTGCATGATTGAAAATTGCGCTTAACTGGTTATGAACCGTTTTCAGGTAGGTCTTGGATAGGGGGTTTCCGCGATAATCTGTAAGATTACGAATTTCATTCTGCCAGTCAATGATGTCCTTGGCCGTAATTTCCGACAGCTTCCGCTTGGCAAAGTAGGGCAGAATCTTCTTCTTGATGATGCTCTCTTTGGTGAGCCAGGTATTGAGCTTCAGTTTGGGTTTGATGTCCTTCTCATATAGAGAAACAAAACTCTCAAAGGTCATATTTACATCGGCCTGTTTCTCCATCAGGAATTCCCGTTCCCAGGCCAACGCCTCTTTTTTGGTTGCAAAACCGCGTTTAAGCTTCTGCTGGCGCTCACCCCTCCAGTCCGTGTAACGGAACTGAACATACCAGGTTCCGTTGTCTTTATTTTTGAATGCGGCCATATTTAGCCCTCCTTCCTTTTCGTCTCAGTCCTCGTACCGTAGAATTTTTCATGAAAGAATTTCCGGTCAATCCGGCCAGCGATCGTGATGCAGCCAGTCTGTGCCAGCTCCTCATTCATTCGTTTAATGAGTTTATAAGCGTAGGGTTTAGATACCCCCAGTTCCTCGGCCACTTCGTCCACACGCATAAAAATCTGTCCTGCCATACGCAAAAATACCTTCCTTTCTCTGTCGTGATCGTTTCTCGTTTGCCGTTTCACCCTTCAGACTCTGGCAGGCAACCCTTCCCGGCGCTGTGCCGTTTATTTTTCTCCTTGACACGCTCATATCGTCGCCTGCTTCCCCGGAAAAAGTATCTGTCGGACGGTCATTCAATTTTCAGTGCCTGAAATTCCCTCTTTCACCTTACAACGGACATATTTTTCGCTGTTTGGAGGGTATCCAATTTGTAAAATTTCTGCGACTTAAACTTATTTGCTTATATCACCCTTATTATACTAAGCATAATAGTTAAAGTCAAGTGGTTTGCAGAAAAATATTAAATAAATTTGTTTAGATTTTTCTTGACTATCCTAAGCATTTCTGCTATGCTAAAATTATCAAGAATTCTGATAGGAGTTGGCCGTTATGGCGATTGGAGAACGCATTCACTTTTTCCGCACCTTGCGGGGCATGACGCAGAAATATCTCGGTATGGCGCTGGGCTTCCCGGAGAAGTCTGCCGATGTGCGCCTCGCCCAATATGAGAACGGGTCGCGGACACCCAAGGCAGACCTGACCGCCGCACTGGCACAGATATTGGAGGTCTCTCCCCATGCCCTGGCTGTGCCGGACATCGACTCCTATGTGGGCCTCATGCACACGCTGTTTACGCTGGAGGACCGCTATGGCCTGAAAATCTGCGAGTGTGACGGAGAAATACATTTTCGGGTGGATATGTTCCAAGGGAAAGAAGCGGCCCGACTCCATGAGATGCTCTGTGCTTGGGGGGAGCAGGCGGCCAAGTTGAAGTCGGGGGCGATCACCAAAGAGGACTATGACCGCTGGCGTTATCGCTACCCGGAGTTCGATGCTACAGGCCATTGGCATAAGGTTGTCCCTTCTCAGGGCCTCAACGATATGCTGGTAGAGGAACTGAACAAGGACAAAAAGGATAAATAAAAAAGGTCTAACCGACTTGCAAAAATCGGTTAGACCTTTTCTCTTGGATAAGTTTTTAAACTGCACCTGCAAACCACCTGTTACCTGCCAGAAAATCAGCAAGTATGGATTTGACGAGTGCTATCAATCTGCTATCAAATGGGGAATCTGAAAATCAAAAAGTCAGTGTTTTCAAGGGTTTGCGGGCCCTCATATCCACTTTTTGCTTATTCCCACTCAATGGTTGCCGGGGGCTTACTGGTAATATCGTAGACGATACGGTTGATACCCTTGACCTCGTTGACGATACGGGTGGAAATACGGTCCAGTACGTCATAGGGGATACGGGCCCAGTCAGCAGTCATAAAGTCGCTGGTAGTAACAGCGCGGAGGGCCAGCGTATAATCGTAGGTGCGGCCGTCGCCCATAACGCCCACGGAGCGGGTGTTGGTGAGTACGGCGAAATACTGGTTGATGTTCTTGTCCTCACCGGCGGCGGCGATCTCCTGCCGGTAGATGGCGTCGGCGTCCCTGAGGGTATCCAGCTTCTCCTTGGTCAGATCGCCGATCACACGGATGGCCAGGCCGGGGCCGGGGAAGGGCTGGCGCATGACCAGGTACTCGGGCAGGCCCAGCTCGCGGCCCAGCTGACGCACCTCATCCTTAAACAGCAGCCGCAGGGGCTCGATGATCTCCTTGAAGTCCACATAGTCGGGCAGACCGCCTACGTTGTGGTGGCTCTTGATGACGGCGGCATCGCCGGCACCGGATTCAATGACGTCGGGGTAGATGGTGCCCTGGACCAGGTAGTCCACCCGGCCGATCTTCTTGGCCTCTTCCTCGAAAACCCGGATGAACTCCTCGCCGATGATCTTGCGCTTGCGCTCAGGCTCGGCCTCGCCAGCCAGCTTCAGCAGGAAACGGGTCTCAGCATCCACCCGGACAAAGTTAATATCCCAGCGGGCAAAGGCAGCCTCCACCTCGTCGCCCTCATTCTTGCGCATGAGGCCATGGTCCACGAACACGCAGGTCAGCTGCTTACCCACTGCCTCGGCCAGCAGGGCTGCGGCCACGGAGGAGTCCACGCCGCCGGACAGGGCCAGCAGCACCTTACCGTCGCCCACCTTCTCCCGGATGTCCCGGATGGCAGTATTCTTGTAATCTTCCATGGTCCAGTCGCCGGTGGCGCCGCACACCTCATAGAGGAAATTGCGGATCATGTCCACACCATGCTGAGTGTGGTTCACCTCGGGGTGGTACTGCACGCCGTAGAAGCCCCGCTTCTCATCGGCAATGGCCACATTGGGGCAGGCGTCGGTACGGGCGGTGAGGGCAAAGCCCTCGGGCACCTTGGCCATATAGTCGCCGTGGCTCATCCAGGAGATGCCCTGCTCCGGCAGGCCCTTGAAGAGCTTGCAAGTGGTGTCGTAATAGGTCTCAGTCTTGCCGTACTCCCGGGCGGTATCCTCCTGGGCAGCAGTGACCTGGCCGCCCAGGGTGTGGGCCATCAGCTGGCAGCCATAGCAGATACCCAACACGGGCACGCCCAGCTCAAAAATGGCGGGGTCCACATGGGGGGCCTTCTCGTCGTACACGCTGTTGGGGCCGCCGGTAAAGATAAAGCCGATGGGCTCCATGGCCTTCAGCTGCTCCAGCGGAGTGGTATAGGGCTTGACCTCGCAGTACACGCCGCACTCACGGACCCGACGGGCAATGAGCTGATTGTACTGGCCGCCGAAGTCCAGAACGATCACGGTCTGATGGGACATTCAAGTTCCTTCTTTCTATGGAGTCTATAGGTTTCCGAAAATTTGCGTAACAATTATAGCTTAGAATATCATATTTTTTCCCCGGGCGCAATACTTCTCCCACGTCCGCGCCGCGTTTGAAGCAGGTGATACCATCCCCCGCCGAACAGGAAGCTGGTGACACGCCCTGTCACCGGATTACCCAACAGAAGCAGCAACCCCACCCATACCAGCAGCACCTGCCACGGTTGGGCCAGCAAATAGGGGGATTTCAGCCGAAGCAGATGGAAGAAAAAGCCGTGGAGCAGATAGATGGGCAGGGTATTCTGCCCCAAAACGGTTATGACCGGGATTCTGCGCTTAAGGTGAGGGGCCAGGCCCACGAACAGGAGGAAGATCACCACGGCGGCGCAGCACATGATAAGGCCCCGCACCTGCCAGCTGTAGCCCAGATCCTCATAGCCGTAGGCCCCCAGCATCATTTTTGCGGTCACGCCCTGCCGCAGCATCAACCACTCCAGCGCCACGCAGCAGACGGCCCCAAGGCCCAGGAGCATTCCCCGAAATGTCCGCCCCGCCCCGTTCCATCGTGCTCGCAGGCCCTCTGCCTGTCTGAAGTAATAACCCAGCAGAAACCAGGGCTGGAAGGCCACGATCCTGGAGGCGCTCCACTGGTAGTCGATGCTCTTGTCAAAGCCCACCAGCAGCGCTAAAGCTACCGACGCAGCGACCACCAGCCACCGCCCTGTGGGGGACGGCGCGTCGTACACCGGCAGCAAGAGGGTGTAAATGGCCAGCACAAAGAGGTACCACAAGATCCAGTAGGGCCTGGAAAACTGCACATGAACCCAGGGGTCCCCCAACTTTTCCACAAATGCGGTGTACAACCACTGGAGGACCAGATAGGGCAGCGCCATGCCAAAGATCCACTTGCTCCGATCAAACCTGGCAAACATTCCGCTGAGAAACAAAAAGGCAGGCATATGAAAGGAGTAGATTACAGCATACAGCGTCTCTTTGTGGGGAAATTCCCCCGCAATCTCCAGCAGGTGCCCCAGCACCACCAGGGCAATGAGCAAAAAGCGCAGATTATCATACTGATATTCCCTTGTTTTCACGTCCGGCGTGCCTTCTTTCCACGACAGCCTATGCCCGCTTAGAATATCATGTTTTCTCCTCTCCCGCAATAGCAGCAAAAAGGCCGCCGAGTTCTGACAGCTCAGCGGCCTTTCATTCAGGCACCTATCTCCGCGCCGCCCCATTCCACGGCGGTAAAGCCGGTGCGCTCCGGGACGGTGAGGATCTGGGGCTTCACCTCCACCGGCTGGTCCAGCCCCTGCCAGGCCATGAATACCCGGATCAGGGTATCCGGGGCCGGGTCAATGGTCAGTTGGGCGCTGTTGGTATAGGTCTCCTGTTGGAAGGAGATCAGGTTATAGGGGTTGTGCTCCATCTTGGGCAGCCAGTAGATAATAAACTCGTTTGCCTCCTGCTCTGTCAGGCCAAGCCGTGCCAGGGCACCCTCCAAAAAATCAGCGGTGTTTTCCCCAGTTACGCAGAAGCCGGTGGAAAAGTCGTATTCGGTCTGGCTCACGCCCTCCCAGAACAGGCAGTAATACTGCCGTCCGGTGGTCGGGTCCGTGAGGGTCCCGTCGGGAGAAGCGTCCACCGTCCAGCTGTCCCCATAGGCGGGATAGGTGGAGGTCAGTTCCCCATCAAAGTCCAGGGTAACGGAGACCTTGGTTTCTTCCTCCGGGTAGAGGTAAATCACCGGTTTTTCGGCCGCAGGGCCTCTGTCCGGAGTTCTGCATCCGGTCAGCGAGACGGCCAGCAGGCAGGCCGCCAGGGTCAAAGGAACCAGTTTACGCATAAAAACTCCCCCTTCCAGATTCTTAGGTCTATGCTATCAGACGAATCCGGAAGGGGGAAGTTCCCAATTTAATTAAATCTGGGTAATATCAATGGGCCGCAGGTCGGAGGGCCGGCCCTGTGTGCGAATGGTGAGCATGGCCCGTGCGGTGTCAATAGCCGTGATGCAGGCCACGGAGTGCTCCACGGTGGAGCGGCGGATCTTGAAGCCGTCGGTGTCGTGGCGGCGGCCCCGGGTGGGGGTGTTGATGACCAGGTCCACGGTGCCCGAGGCGATCATGTCCAGGATGTTGGGGTGAGCCTCGGAGACCCGAGCCACCTTGCGAGCGGGGATGCCCACAGCATTGAGGGCCTCGCAGGTGCCGCTGGTAGCCAGGATCTCAATGCCCATGTCGGCAAAGCCCTGGGCGATGCCGATGATCTCGCCCTTGTCCTCGTCCTTGACGGTGATGATGATGCGGCCACCCTTCTTGGGAGCCTTCATGTTGGCGCCCTTAAAGGCCTTCAGCAGGGCCTGTGGGAAGGACTCGGCCAGACCCAGGCACTCGCCGGTGGACTTCATTTCGGGGCCCAGGCCGGTGTCCACGTCGGTGAGCTTCTCGAAGGAGAACACCGGCATTTTCACAGCGTAGTAGTCGGCCTCTTTGTAGATGCCAGTACCGTAGCCCAGGTCTTTCAGCTTCTGCCCCAGCATGACCTTGGTAGCCAGGTCGATGATGGGCACGCCGGTGACCTTGGAGATATAGGGGATGGTACGGGAGGAGCGGGGGTTGACCTCGATGACATACACCGTGTCGTCGTAGATGACAAACTGGATGTTCACCAGGCCCACCACACCCAGAGCCTTGGACAGGTCGTAGGTATAGCGGTAGATGGTCTCCTTGTGCTTCTCCTCGATGTGGATGGGAGGATAGACGGAGATGGAGTCGCCGGAGTGGACGCCGGCCCGCTCGATGTGCTCCATGATGCCGGGGATGAGCAGATCCTCCCCGTCAAACACGCCATCCACCTCCACCTCACGGCCCATCAGGTACTTATCCACCAGGATGGGATGCTCCTGCTCCACCTGGTTGATGATGCGCATGAACTCGGTGATGTTGCGGTCGTTGTAGGCAATCTCCATGCCCTGGCCGCCCAGCACATAGGAGGGGCGCACCAGCACGGGGTAGCCCACCTCGTGGGCCGCCTCCAGAGCCTGCTCGGTGGTAAACACTGTCTTACCGGCGGCGCGGGGAATCTTGCACTGGTTGAGGATCTCGTCAAAGCGCTCCCGGTCCTCGGCGGCGTCCACGCCGTCGGCGGAGGTGCCCAGGATGGGCACACCCATGTTGGTGAGGGCCTGAGCCAGCTTGATGGCGGTCTGGCCGCCGAACTGCACCACGGCACCCCAGGGCTTCTCCAGCTCCACCACGGCCTCCACGTCCTCGGGAGTCAGAGGTTCAAAGTACAGCTTATCGGCCACGTCGAAGTCGGTGGACACAGTCTCGGGGTTGTTGTTGATGATAATGGTCTCATAGCCCAGGCGCTTAAAAGCCCAGACGGAATGGACGGAGCAGTAGTCGAACTCGATGCCCTGGCCGATGCGGATGGGGCCGGAGCCCAGCACCAGCACCTTCTTCTTGTCCTGACCGGGCCGGTGGGCCTCAGGCGTAGCAGCAGCCAGCCAGGGAGCCTCCGGGATATGGGGAGCCAGCTCGCCCACCTGGGGCAGATGAAGCTCCTCGGCGGCCTCGTTCTCCTCATCGTAGGTGGAGTAGTAGTAGGGGGTCTGAGCCTCAAACTCGGCGGCGCAGGTGTCCACCATCTTGAAGGCGGGGCGGATGCCATAGGACTCACGCAGGGTCTTGATCTCTCCCCGCTCCTTGCCGGACAGGGCGGCAATCCAGGCGTCGGAGAAGCCCATCTCCTTGGCCATGCGCAGGGTATCGGCATCCAGATGGCCGTGGTCCAGTTTGTCCTCCATGTCCACGATGTTCTGGAGCCGGTCCAGGAACCACAGGTCGTACTTGGTGATCTTGTTGATCTTCTCGGGGGAGAAGCCCCGGCGCAGGGCCTCGGCCACCACGAAGAGGCGCTGGTCGTCGATATTTACCAGCCGCTCCTCGATCTCTTCGGTGTACAGCTGATCCAGGCCAGGCAGGCGCAGGGACTTCACAGGCAGTTCCAGAGAACGGATGGCCTTCATCAGGGCACCCTCAAAGGAGTTGCCGATGGCCATGACCTCGCCGGTGGCCTTCATCTGGGTACCCAGGGTACGGCTGGCGGTGGTGAACTTGTCGAAGGGCAGACGGGGGATTTTCAGCACGCAGTAGTCAAGGGTGGGCTCAAAGCAGGCGGTGGTCTTGCCGGTCACCGCGTTGGGGATCTCGTCCAGGGTGTAGCCCAGGGCGATCTTGGCGGCCACCTTAGCAATGGGATAGCCGGTGGCCTTGGAGGCCAGGGCGGAGGAGCGGCTCACGCGGGGGTTGACCTCAATGACCGCGTACTCGAAGGAATCGGGATTCAGAGCCAGCTGCACGTTACAGCCGCCCTCAATCTCCAGGGCGGAGATGATGTCCAGGGAGGCCTTACGGAGCATCTGGAACTCCCGGTTGGCCAGGGTCTGGGTAGGGGCCACCACGATGGAGTCGCCGGTGTGGACACCCACCGGGTCCACGTTCTCCATGGAACAGATCTGGATCACGTTGCCGGCGGAGTCCCGCATGACCTCGAACTCGATCTCCTTCCAGCCCGAGATGCAGCGCTCGATGAGGACCTGGCCCACACGGCTGAGATGGATGCCGCGGTCGGCAATCTCCCGCAGGGACATCTCGTCGTAGGCAATGCCGCCGCCGGTGCCGCCCAGGGTATAGGCGGGGCGGACAATGACGGGGTAGCCAATGCTGCTGGCGAAGGCTACGGCGTCCTCCACGCTCTCCACCACGTCGGAGGTGACGCAGGGCTGGCCGATGGCCTCCATGGCGTCCTTGAAGCCCTGGCGGTCCTCCGCCTTGCGGATGGACTCAGGGCTGGTGCCCAGCAGCTTGACACCGTACTGCTGCAGAATGCCCTGCTCGTGGAGGTTCATAGCCAGGTTCAGGCCGGTCTGGCCGCCCAGGGTGGGCAGGATGGAGTCGGGGCGCTCCTTCTGGATCACCTGCTCCACGCTGGCGATGTTCAGGGGCTCGATATACACATGGTCGGCAATGTCCTTGTCGGTCATGATGGTGGCGGGGTTGGAGTTGACCAGCACCACCTCCACGCCCTCTTCCTTCAGGGCGCGGCAGGCCTGGGTACCTGCGTAGTCGAACTCGGCGGCCTGGCCAATGACGATGGGGCCGGAGCCCAGCACCAGTACCTTCTTAATATTCGGATTCTTGGGCATTACCGGTCGCCTCCCTTCATGCTGTCCACAAAGCGGTCAAAGAGATATTCGGTGTCCATGGGGCCGGGGGAGGCCTCGGGGTGGAACTGAACGGTGAAGCAGTTGGGCCGCTTGTAGCGCAGGCCTTCCACGCTGCCCTCGTTGACGTTGACGTGGGAAATCTCCGCCACAGCGGGGTCCACACTCTCGGCGGTGACCACATAGCCGTGGTTCTGGCTGGTAATAAAGGCCCGTCCGGCAGCCAGATCCTTCACCGGGTGGTTGCCGCCCCGGTGGCCGAAGCGCATCTTCCGGGTCTGGGCGCCGGTGGCCAGAGCCAGCAGCTGGTGGCCCAGGCAGACGGCAAAGAGGGGCAGGCTGGAGTCGTAGAGTTTGCGTACCTCTTTAATAATGTCCACATTGTCCGCCGGGTCGCCGGGGCCGTTGGACAGCATGACGCCGTCATAGCCGCCGGTGAGGATGGTCTCCGCCGGGGTGTGGGCAGGATAGACGGTGACCTGGCAGCCCCGCTTCTGAAGGCAGCGGATCATGTTTTCCTTCACGCCGTAGTCCATGAGGGCCACCCGTAGCTTCTGCTCCCCAAGGGCGGGGTAGAGCTGGGGCTCCTTACGGGTCACCTTTTCCACGGTGCCCTCCACCCGGTAGGCATGGATCTTCTCCAGGCACTCCTCAACATGAAAATGCTCCGCACAGGTGATCATGCCATTCATGGTCCCCTGACTGCGGAGTATTCTGGTTAAAGCCCGGGTATCCACGCCCTCGATCCCGGTAATGTCATATTGTTTCAGATAGGCGTCCAGCTCACCCTCGCAGCGGAAATTGCTGCCCCGCCGGGCCAGATGCCGCACAATAAACGCCTCAGCCCAGGGCCGGGAGGACTCATTATCCTCGTGGTTTACGCCGTAATTGCCAATGAGGGGATAGCTCATCACGATTCCCTGTCCCGCATAGGAGGGATCGGTCAGGATCTCCTGGTAGCCGGTCATGGAGGTGTTGAACACCATTTCGCACACCCGGTCTGCGGGGGAGCCCATGCTGACGCCCTGGAACATGGCGCCGTTCTCCAGAATCAAGGTCGCCTTCATCTCCTGCATCACGCCTTTCTTTCCATGGTATTTGTTCGATTGTACTCTAAATATCCGCCTCCGGCAACTCTCTTTTTCCCTTCTTTTTCAAAATTGTAATTTTGGACAAAAAGTCGGAGCGCATCCCCCGTTTTTCACGGTCAATGCGTCCCGAATATCTCAAAAATCTATATTTGACCTAATAATTATTTTGGTGGTTCTATGTCCACAACCACCAGCTCCGGCCGGTTAAACAGGCGGGGCACGCGGGTGCTCTCCCGGGCCAGTCCCCGGCTGACAATGAGGGTGGCGCCGCCGATCTCATAGCGCCCACCGGCATAAGTGGGGAACATTCCCTGATTGGGAGCCAGTACGCCGTTGATGAGGCCGGGCAGCCGCCATTGACCCCCATGGGCGTGACCGGCCAGCACCAGATCAAATCCGCTGCCGGCGTAGTCGCTCACCCGCTCGGGCCGGTGGGTCAGCAAAATAGAGAAGTGACTGCCGTCCAGATCACCGCTGGCGGCGGTCAACTGGTCCTGCCAGTTCTCCTCTCCCGTCTCCGGGTCGTCAATGCCGCCGATCTGCACCATCTGTGCCCCGGCAGCGGCGCAGACACATTTGCCGTCCAGCACCACCGCACCACAGGCTGTCAGCAGTTCTTTGACCACAGCCAGCCGCCCGGTGCGGTGCTCGTGGTTGCCCGAGGCGTAATATACCGGCCAGCGGTCGGCCAGCCTTTTTACCGTGAGCAGGGCACGCCACTCCTCCATCCGGGGCTCATCATCCACGATATCGCCGCACATGACCACCAGATCCGGTTTCCGTGCGGCCACCGCTGCCACCAACTGTTCCTGGTTTTTCCCGTACCGGCAGGCGTGAAGGTCGGTAAGTACTGCCAGGCGAATGGGACCATCCACCTTTTCACTTTTCACTGTATAGTGCCGCACCGCCAAGCGGACATCCAAGGCTGCCAGCAGGATACCGGCAGTTGCACTCCCTGCGGTCAGCAACGCCGCTGTTCTTTTTTTCATCGGTTCCCTCCTTTTGTATATCTGCCGCCATCCCGGTCATACTGAAGGTATCGTGATCTCCGGGAGGTCGTTTCATGGTCATTGCCTTTTTACGCACAATCATTCTTTATGCCTTTATTATTGCCGGTATCCGGCTGATGGGCAAGCGGCAGGTGGGTGAGCTGGAGCCCTCCGAGCTGGTGTTGGCCCTGCTCATCGCCGATCTGGCTGCCGTTCCCATGCAGGACTTCGGCATTCCCCTGCTCACCGGCCTCATCCCCATCCTCACCCTGCTGTGCATCACCATGGCCCTGTCGGTGCTCACCATGAAGAGCATCAAATTCCGGGCGGTGCTCTGCGGCCGTCCCAGCATCATCGTGGAAAACGGGAAACTGCGCCAGGGCGAGATGAAGCGCAACCGCTTCACTTTGGATGAACTGATGGAGGAACTGCGGATGAAGGGGGTTACCGACCTTTCCACCGTCAAGTATGCCATTCTGGAGACCAACGGCCAGCTGTCCGTTCTCCCCTTCGCCGCCCAGAAGCCGCCCACCGCTCAGGACCTGGATCTGCACCTGCCGGAACCGGGGCTGCCGGTGGTCATGATCAACGACGGACGGGTCATCACCCGCAATCTCCATAGCCGGGGCCTGGACGAGGTGTGGCTGGACAAGCAACTTCAGCAGCACCATGTGAAACGGACCCAGGACGTGTTTCTGCTGACGGTGGATGAGACCAACAAGGTCTGTGTCATTGAGAAGGAGGCGGTCCGGTGAAGCGGCTGTGGATCGCCCTGGCACTGCTGGCTGCCCTGCTGTGCGGCACCCTGCTCCATACCTGGTCCCTGCGGGGCTTTACCCAGGGTCTGTCCGACGCTCTGGATGAAGCTCAGACCCTGGCCCGGGCCGACCGCTGGGAGGAAGCCCGTTCCCTGACGGAAGAGGCCCTGCAAACCTGGCGGGGACGGGATGTGTATCTCCACGTCCTCCTCCGCCACGCCGACACCGATCAGATTTACGCCGGATTTCAGGAAACCCTGGCCCTGCTGGAGAGCCAGGAATACGGCGAATACGCCGCCGCCAACGCCCGGCTGGTCACCCAGATCGAACTGCTCAGCGAGGCGGAGCAGCTCACCTTAAAAAATGTCTTTTAAACGAAAGGGGGGCGCATCTGCCGCGCCCCCCTGCAATCTCTCTTACTGTCCCCCTCCATTTTATTTTCGTCGTTCGTCCCAGCATTTTGTCACTTCCAAAACACATTCCTTGTACCCCCTTCCTCCCCCTATGAC
>NZ_NFIB01000045.1:0-14727 GCF_002159385.1 Flavonifractor sp. An52 | reverse complement strand
GGTAAGCCCGAGAAAGAAATGCAGTCGGCAAACCTTTCGGGGCCCCTTAAGGGGCTTCGTCCGTATCAGGCCCTTTTAGGGCCTACTCAAGCCTCCGGCTTAGCCGGAGGTTTTGACTCCGGCGTCAGCCGGCCATGAGCAGGGTGCGCATCAGGCGCAGGAAGATACCGGGGGCGGAGAGACGGGCCACAGCCTGATCGGCCACAATGGTGATCTGGGCCAGGACCTGATCACCGGCGGTCACCGTCATTCTGCCTAAAGTCTGTCCCGACTCCACCGGGGCTTCCACATCCTGACACAGCTCCAGCTGAGTCTCTACCTGGTTGACCATGGAACGATTGACCAGAATTCGGGTGGGCTGGGAGAGGACGGGCTGGACGGTCTCCTGCTCGCCCAGCAGCACGTCCACCGGGGGGAGAGCCTGGGAAGGATAGACGTCCATCAGGGTGTAGTTGGCAAAGCCGTAGTTGAGCAGGGCCTGGGCCGCCGCAGTACGGGTGTCCTTGGTGGTGGACTTGAGGATGACGGCGATGAGCTCCATGCCGTCCCGCTCCGCCGTGGCGGACAGGCAGTAGCCGGCGGCATCGGTGGAGCCGGTCTTGAGACCGGTGGCTCCCTCATAGAATCGGATCAGTTTGTTGGTGTTGGCCAGCTGGAACTGGCCGTCCCGGAGGGAGTCCATCCAGATGGTGGTGTAGTCCCGGATGGAGGGGTGGTTAAGGATGAGCTCCCGGCTCATAAGGGCGATGTCATAGGCGGAGGTGAGATGGCCCGCCGCAGGCAGACCGGTGCAGTTGACAAAGCAGGTGTCTGTCATGCCCAGCTGGGCGGCCCGCTCGTTCATTTTGGCCACAAAGGCCTCCTCGCTGCCGCAGAGATGTTCGGCCAGGGCCACCGAGGCGTCGTTGCCAGAGGCCACCGCCACGGCCTTGAGCAGATCATTCACTGTCATCTGCTCGCCTTCCTTTAAATAAACCTGGGAGCCGCCCATGGAGGCGGCGTAGGCGGAAACGGTGACCAGATCGTCTTTGGACAGGCTGCCGCTGTCGATGGCCTCCATCACCAGCAGCAGGGTCATGACTTTGGTGACGCTGGCGGGTTCCAGTTTGTCGTGGGCATTTTGCTCGTACAGAACGGTGCCTGTCTCCTTTTCCATCAATACAGCCCCTGCCGCGTCCACGGTGGGCGCACCAGCGGCGGATGGATCGGCCTCGGCGGCCTGGACGGGCAGAGCCAGTAGGGTGGCGGCCAGCAGGGCCGCGGCCAGTTTTTTCATGGTGTGTGACGCCTCCAATGCTGAAATGCTCTGTGGGAGAGGATATGGAGGGAAAAGGGCTTCTATACGGTTTTTGACGGGGGTAATTTTTTCTGGTACAATGGCAAAATCATTGAAAAACACAGGGAGGCAGGAGGATGGAGCGCACCATTGGAGTGATCCTGTCTGGCGGGCAGAGCCGGCGGATGGGCCGTGACAAGGCGGGCCTGTCCCTGGCGGGGCAAAGTTTTCTGGACCGGATGACGAAGGAACTCTCCCCGCTGTTCGATGGGATCTATGTGTCGGTGGACCGGCCGGGGCGCTATCCCGGCTGCCGGGAACTGCCCGATCTGAGGCCGGGCCAGGGTCCCCTGGCGGGGCTGGAGGCCGCCTTTCTCCGCACCGAAGCGGAGGCGGTGTTCCTGGCCGCGGTGGATCTGCCCTTTGCCTGCTCCGGGCTGGCAGAACGTGTGTTGGCCGGCGTGGGGAATGGGGACGCCTGTGTGATCCGGCGGCGGGGCGGGGAGGCCGAACCCCTGTTTGCCCTGTACCGCCGCAGCTGTCTGGAGCCCCTGACCGCCTGCCTGGATGAGGGCCGCCGGGCGGTCAAGGCCCTGCTGGACCGGGTGGACTGCCGCTGGCTGGAGGAGGAAGAACTGCCGGAGTTTGACCTGGAGCGGGCCCTGTGGAATGTAAATACAGGGGTGGAGTTCCGTCGGGCGGTGGAATCGGAAAAAGAAAAATGAAAATTCCTCTTTACAACGACGCTTTAGTGTGGTAACATACGAAAGCAACCACGACATACATGGTTTGGAGGAATGTACATGAAACGGAGACTGACTGCTCTGGCCCTTGCGCTGGGACTGACCTTTACCCTGGCCGCCTGCGGTGGCGGCACCGGCGGTACCGCCAATACCCCTTCCAATAACAGTGAGAGCCCCGCCGGCAATTCTGAGACCCCCGCCGCCGAGAGCGATATGGCCTATGTGAAGGAGAAGGGCACCCTCGTTGTTGGCATGACTGACTTTAAGCCCATGGACTATAAGGACGAAAACGGCGAGTGGATCGGCTTCGACGCCGACATGGCCAAGGCCTTTGCTGAGAGCCTGGGCGTGGAAGTGGAGTTCATCGAGATCAACTGGGACAACAAGCTGATGGAGCTGGATACCAAGGGCATCGATGTCATCTGGAACGGCATGACCATCAATGACGAGGTGAAGGCCGGTGCCTCCGTGTCCGAGCCTTACTGCCGCAACGGTCAGGTGGTGGTGGTTCCCGCTGACAAGGCGGAGGATTACCAGACGGTGGAGAGCCTCAGCGGCCTGAACTTCGCCGTGGAGAACGGTTCTCAGGGCGCGGCTCAGCTGGATGCGATGAACCTGAGCTATGTGGCCAAGACCACCCAGGCCGATGCCCTGATGGAGGTGGCCTCCGGCGCCTCCGACGCCTGTGTCATCGACCTGCTGATGGCGGGCGCCATGATCGGTGAGGGCACCAGCTACCCCGATCTGACCTACACCGTGCAGCTCAACGACGAGGAGTACGGCGTGGCCTTCCGGAAGGGCTCCGATCTGACCGAGGCCTTCAACACCTTCTGGAAAGAGGCCTATGACGCCGGTACCGTCATGGAGACGGCCACCACCTACGGCGTCCAGGAGTCCGTCATCGAAAAATAACATAGCCTAAGGGAATTGGGCAGAGAGCCGGGCGCTCTCTGCCCTTCCCCGGTCAAAAGAGGGAAATGCTATGCTGATGTCTGTTACGCTCACCCTGCTGGAGGGGTTTGTGGTCACCCTGGAGCTCTTTCTCCTGACCCTCCTGTTTGCCCTGCCCCTGGGTCTGGTGATCTCCTTCGGTTCCATGAGCCGGTGCGCTCCCCTGCGCTGGGTAGTCAAAACTGTGGTGTGGATCGTCCGGGGCACCCCCCTGATGCTCCAGATCATGGTGGTGTTCTACGGCCCGGGCCTGATGTTCGACCTGCCCCTGCTGCCCCGGTTTACCGCGGCGGTGGTGACCTTCGTCATCAACTACGCCTGCTACTTCTCCGAGATCTACCGGGGCGGTATTCAGGGTGTACCGGCGGGCCAGCAGGAGGCCGGCCTGGTGCTGGGCATGACCCGCAGCCAGATCTTCTTCAAGGTGACCCTCCTTCAGGTCATCAAGCGTATCGTGCCCCCCATGGGCAACGAGTTCATCACCCTGGTGAAGGATACCGCACTGGTGCGGGTCATCTCGGTGTATGAAATCATCTGGATGGGTGAGTCCTACATCAAGAAAGGTATGATCTGGCCCCTGTTCTACACCGCCGTGTTCTATCTGGTGGCCAACGGTATTCTCACCCTGCTGTTCAGCTGGTTTGAGAAGAAGCTGAACTATTTCAAGTAAGGAGGCCCGGACCATGCCTGTTTTGGACGTACAGCACATTGAGAAGCATTTCGGGGCCACCCGGGTGCTGGAGGACATCAGCTTTTCCCTGGAGCAGGGACAGGCCCTGGCCATCATCGGCTCCTCCGGCTCCGGAAAGACCACCCTGCTGCGCTGCCTGAACTTTCTGGAGACGCCGAACCAGGGCAAGATCCTGGTCAACGGCGAGACCCTCTTTGACGCCGACGATCCCACTACCCAGCGGGAGGCCGAGGTGCGGAAAAAGCGGCTCCACTTCGGACTGGTGTTTCAGTCCTTCAACCTGTTCCCCCAGTACACCGCCCTGGAGAACGTGACCCTGGCCGGGGAGCTGCTGGCCAAGGAGCGGCCCGACTTCAAGCAGAACAAGAAGGCCATTCTGGAGGAAATCCGCACCCAGGGTCAGGCCCTGCTGGAGCGGATGGGCCTGGCCGACCGGGCGGGCCACTATCCCCATCAGCTCTCCGGCGGCCAGCAGCAGCGGGTGGCCATCGCCCGCGCTCTGGCCCTCCAGCCCGACATCCTGTGCTTTGACGAGCCCACCTCCGCCCTGGACCCGGAGCTCACCGGCGAGGTGCTCAAGGTGATCCGCTCCCTGGCTGAGCAAAAGACCACCATGATCATCGTCACCCATGAGATGGCCTTTGCCCGGGATGTGGCCGACCAGGTGATCTTCATGGACGGCGGCATCATCGTGGAGCAGGGCCCCGCCCGTCAGGTCATCGAGAGTCCCCGGGAAGAGCGGACCCGTCAGTTTTTGTCCCGCTATTCCGAGAATTGAAAAGGGTCAAAAAGCGTGGTATCATAATCTGGATACCACGCTTTTACACTGCAAGGAGTTGACGCCATGGAGGAAGCCATTTTTTTGCCGGTGCTTTCCCACTTTGAAAACGAGAATTTCTGGACCGCCAGCGGCGGCCGGATGCGCTACCGGGTGGATCCGGTGAAGGGGGACGAGGAGAATCCCCCCTCCCTCACCGCCCAGGTGTGGGAGGGGCCCTGGCGGCTCCAGGACAGCACTGTAGAGGAGACAAAGTCCTTTCCCATGACGGAGGAGGGACTGGAGGAGCTGCGGGTATGGGTGATGGCCTGGCAGCAGACCATCAATGCCCGGCCTCCCAGAAGCCTGAAGGAGACCCTCCAGGCCAGAGACGCCCGCCGGGCGGAGCTGGAGGAGCAAAGCAAGGAAGAATGACCGCAAATCTGTGAAGCGCATAGGATAACCCGGAGGGGTTGCCAATGCACATCACAGAGCATATTCTCACCAACAGCGACTGCTACAAGGCAGGGCGCACCATCAAACCCAAGGGGATCATGGTCCA
Source organism: Flavonifractor sp. An52 (assembly GCF_002159385.1). Taxonomy (NCBI): domain Bacteria; kingdom Bacillati; phylum Bacillota; class Clostridia; order Eubacteriales; family Oscillospiraceae; genus Flavonifractor; species Flavonifractor sp. An52. The sequence goes on along the minus strand of NZ_NFIB01000045.1, from coordinate 9,747 downwards.
CTCCACCGGCGTGGCCCAGCCGGACGTCAACGTCTTTCTCAAGGCCTGGGACAAACCGGGGGTGAACGCCTGTGTCCATGCCATCGTCCACCGGGGAGGCGTCACCGAGACCCTGCCCTGGAACTGGCGGGGGTGGCACGCCGGCGGCGCGGCCAATAACACCCATATCAGTTTTGAGATCCTGGAGCCTGCCGGGCACACCTACAAAGGCGGCGCCATGATCGGATACGACCCGATAAAAAACAAGGCCTATTTTCAGCAGGTCTACGACACGGCGGTGGAGCTGTGCGCCTATCTGTGTGAAAAATACGGCCTGGATCCCGAGCGGGATATCATCGACCATGCGGAAGGCTGTAAGCTGGGGCTGGCTTCCAACCACAGCGATGTGGGACAATGGTTCCCCAAGCACGGCAAGAGCATGGATACCCTCCGCGCCGACGTGAAAGCGCGGCTGAAGGGGGGTGAACCGGAGATGACGCAGGAGCAGTTTGACGCCGCCTTCACCGCCCATGAGGGGGAGATTTCCGCCCGGACGGTGAGCGAGTGGGCCAAAGAGGCCTGGAACAAGGCCAAGGATGCCGGCGTGTTTGACGGCACCGCCCCCGGCGCTCCCCTGACCCGGGAGCAGGCCGCTTTGATTCTGGAGCGTCTGGGTCTGCTGGGGAAGTAACAGGAAAAAAGAGGAGGAAGTAAAAATGACCTGGGGAACCTACTATTTCTTTTATGAGTGCCCGCAGTGCGGCAAGAAGTACCGCTATGAGCTGGAGTTCGCCTCCGAGCCCGAGTTCGGCTTCTGCCCCGACTGCCATGTGATGGGCACCTTTGTGGGAGAGACCAAGGACAACAAGCAGGGCGAGGACAAGTTCGTGGACTACGAATTTGTGTAAGACCTGCAACGTAAAAAAGGACGCCGAAAGGCGTCCTTTTTTGCGCGATCAGTCGGGCTGCGTGACGGTGCCGCTCTGGGTGATGTGCAGCATATCGGCGGTGATATCGGTGGTGTAGGGGTTAAGGCCGGAGGTGTTGACGATCTCCAGTACCTTTCCGGGGTAGAGCTCGTAGCACCAGTCTATGCCCTTGTATTCAACCGTGCCGTCTCCCGGCAGGGAGGTAGTGGTCACGTTGTCGAAATCAAAGGACAGGCCCTTGTCGGCAAAAAAGGCCAGGTCGGTGACGCTCAGGTCGGTATCCACATTCTCCATGAAGATGTCATAGTAGGTGGGCAGGTTGAGAGGCTGAGAGATGGCCTTCTTCAGGACGGCCATGATCAGTTCCCGCTGGGTCTTGGTGCGGCCGATGTCGGCGTCGGGATAGGCGTCGTAGATGTTGTGGGGATAGACGCCGGGACCGTCGGAATTTTTCCGGCAGCGCACCACCTTCAGGGCGTCGGAGCCGGTGAGATACTGCATTCCGGGCTCAAAGCGGATGTGCAGATTCTGGTCGGGATCGTCGTAGGACATATGCACCGGCACATTGAAGTTGACACCGCCTACCGCATCCACCAGCTTCACAAAGCCCTGGGTGTTCACCTTCACATAGAAGTCGATGGGGAAGCCCACGATATTCTGGACCTCTTCCTTCAGGGCGTCCATACCGTTGTAGGGGTACATACTGCACAGCTTATAGAAGTGCTTGCCCTTGCTGGAGACGCCCTCGATCAGGGTGTCCCGGGGGATGGAGACCATGGCAATGGTCTGGTTTACCGTGTCGTAGGTGGCCACGATCATGGTGTCTACGTTGCCGCTGGCCTGGTCGCTGGCGCACAGCAGGAAAGTATAGGTGTACTCCTTCCGCTGGCGAGCGGGCTGGGCACTCTCTTCCTGGCCGGGGGACTGGAGGGAGACCGCTCCGCTCTCTGCCGGCGGAGGGGTCTCCTCCTGGATCTTGGGCGGCTGGGCCAGCAGCTTGAAGGTAACGATGAAGGCCAATACCAGCGCCGCCACCACCGCCAGAATGATAAACAGGACTTTGGCTGCCTTCTGTCCGGGGGACAGAGGGATCTTCTCTTTCTTCTTTTTCATCAGCCGCCTGGCCATGGCCACCACGCCCTTCTTTGGTAATATATTACATTATGTATTGCTTTTATCCTTAGAATGACCGCGTTATATCGAATTAGACGGTATAAGACAAGGAAAAGTTTCCGCGTTTTCGGCTCTTTTTGACAGGAAACCTTACGCTTCTCCCACAAACCGGCTGCGGATGCTGAGAGTGGCGGCAGTGAGGGAATTGACCGCCCCCAGCAGATCCATCAGCAGCTGGTTCTGCCGGGCCAGCTCCTCCAGTACCCGGTCCATGCCCTCTCCTCCGACGGAGGGTGGGGACCAGGCAGGGGCGCTCCAGCAGGGGATGGGATGGGCATACCGCTTCATGGCAGGCTCCATGGGCTGGCTCTGGGCCAGAATGGCGGCGGCCCGCTGACGGGCCTCCTGGTCCCGGGCTCTCTGACAGCTGGGTTGGTTCATAGAAAACACCTCCTTTTCACCCCTTATCCTATGCCGGTGAGCACTTCCCGGTCCGTCCCGGGCAGAATTGGGGAATTTGCCCGTTGACATTTTGGAGGGACATGGTACACTGAACTGGACCGTATGAAGAGCAAACGCTCATGCGGTCCAGAAAGGAACGAGGTACCATGAAGAAACTGCTTGCACTGGGCCTGACCGTGGCCCTGGCGCTGGGCCTTACCGCCTGCGCTTCCAATCCTGCTCCGGCGGAGAGCACCCCTCCCGCTGAGACCACCCCCGTGGCGGAGACCACTCCCGCACAGTCTGAAACCCCTGCTCTGGAGGGAACTGAGATCAACCTGGGCCTGCTCAACGGCCCCACTGGCATGGGCGCCGCCAAGCTGCTCGCTGACAACGATGCCGGCGAGACTGTCAACCACTACAATGTGACCATGGGCTCCGATCCCTCCACCGATATCGTGCCCAAGCTGAACAGCGGGGAGCTGGACATTGCCGCTCTGCCCACCAACGTGGCCGCCAACCTGTATAATAAGACCGGCAATGTGCAGCTGCTGGCCCTGAACACTCTGGGCGTGCTCCACATCCTGGAGAACGGCAATACCGTTAACTCTCTGGCCGACCTGTCCGGCAAGACCATTTACGCCATCAACCAGGGCACCAACACCGAGTATGTGCTGGACTACCTGCTGACCCAGAATGGCCTGGACTCGGACACCGATGTGGACATCCAGTGGAAAACCAGCGAGGAGGTCACCACCCTGATGGCCTCCGGCGAGATCGATCTGTGTATGCTCCCTGTGCCTGCCGCCACCACTGTGCTGATGCAGAACAGCGATGTGCGGGATGCCATCGACCTGAGCGACGCCTGGACTGAGTCCGGAGCCTCCGGCACCTTCACCATGGGCTGCGTGGTGGTGCGCACCCAGTTTGCCCAGGAACACCCCGAGGCGGTGGAAGCCTTCCTGCAGGAGTATGAGGCCTCCATCAGCTACATCAAGGACAACCCGGAGGAGGGCGGCCAGCTCATCGCGCAGTACGGCATCGTGCCCAAGGCTGCCATTGCCACCGCGGCCATCCCCCAGGCCAACATGGTCTTTGTTGCCGGTGAGGACCTGAAGTCCATCTCCAGCTACTATGAGGTGCTCTTCGCCGCCGACCCCACTTCGATCGGAGGTTCCATCCCCGATGACGCCTTCTACTACATCCCGTAATGTAAAACGGAGCAAATTACTGCGAGCTGTCATACCCCTGGCCTTCTGGCTGGGGGTTTGGCAGCTTGCGGCCTTTTTGGTGGACATGAGGACCAACGGCCACGGAGCTTTGCTGCTGCCCTATCCCCTGCTGGTGGCCCAGCGGCTGTGGGTTCTGGCGGGACAGGGGGCCTTCTGGCAGTCGGCGGCGGTGACTCTGGGCCGCATCTTCGGGGGCTTTGCTGTCGGTGCGGTGGTGGGGGCTCTGGTGGCGGCGGCCACCTCCGCCCTCCGGGCGGCGGACTGGGTGCTCACCCCGGCGGTAAAGGTGATCCGGGCCATCCCTGTGGCCTCCTTTATCGTGCTGGTGCTGCTGTGGGCCCCCTCCTCCGGATGGGTACCCGCCATCGTGTCCGGCCTGATGGTGTTGCCGGTGCTGTGGGGCAATGTGAGCCGGGGGGTGGTTCAGACCGATCCCCTGCTGCTGGAGGCCGCCCGGGCCTATCGCTTTGGACGGGGCAAGACCCTTCGGCTGGTGTATCTGCCCTCGGTGCGGCCCTACTTTGTCAGCGGCTGCGCCACCGGCCTGGGCCTGGCCTGGAAAGCGGGAGTGGCCGCCGAGGTGCTCTGTCAGCCCAAGCTGGCCATCGGCACCCAGCTTTACCGGGCCAAGATTACCCTGGAGACCCCCGACCTGTTTGCCTGGACGGCGGTGGTGATTGTGCTGAGTTTTGTGCTGGAATACGCCTTGGGCATCCTGTTCCGGCGGCTGGGAGGGGATAAAACGTGATATCCGTCAAAGATATTACCGTTCGTTTTGGAGAAAAGATGGTATTGGACCGGTTTTCCCTGGATCTGCCGGAGACGGGGATCACCGCTCTCTCCGGCCCCTCCGGCTGCGGCAAGACCACTCTGCTGCGGGTACTGGCAGGGCTCCAGCCGGTGGAGGCGGGGACAGTTATTACCCCGCCGGACCCGGTGATCCTCTTTCAGGAGAACCGGCTGCTGCCCTGGCGGACGGTGGAGCAGCACATTGCCGACGTGCTGCCCCGGGAGCGCCGGGGGGAGGCCTCCCGCTGGCTGGCATTGGCGGAGCTGGAGGGGGAGGAGAAGCACTACCCTGCCGCCCTGTCCGGCGGTATGGGGAGGCGGTTGGCCCTGGCCCGGGCTCTGGCCTGCGGCGGGGGACTCATCCTTCTGGACGAGCCCTTTGCCGGGGTGGACGCCCCCCGGGCGGCCCGGATTTTGGAGCGGGTGCGCTCACTGGGTTTGCCGGTGGTGCTGTCCAGTCATGAGCGGGAGACAGTGGCCCTGTGCGACCGGGTGATTGGCCTGGAAGGGCCGCCCCTCAGGCAGATGTGATCTTTTTGGATTCTTTTCAGGTTTTCTAAGGTTTTCTAAAAAAGAGCGAAAGCGCGTTGCGCTTTCGCTCTTTTGTGATAAAATGGGAACCATGAATTTTTGGTAAAGGCAGCGTAATGATATGAGCAACATCACTGAAACGCCTGAGGTGCAGGAGGTACCGGAGCCCCAGACGACCCCAAAGCGGCGGTTCCGGCTGAAGTGGCCCAAGCTGGCCATGAGTCCCCGGCAGTACTGGTGGACCACCATGGTTCTGCTGATCGTGGTGCCCCTGATCTCCTTCACCATGGTGGAGTATCTGAATTATAACGATCCCTGGAAGGATTTTACCCCCGCCCAGATCCTGCTGAATCTGGTGTGGTACTACTTTGGAGAGCTGTTCTTCTACTTCCTCCGGGGCCGGCGCAGCGGTGCGGTAAAGCTGGGCCTGGGCATCGCCTGGGGCTTCGGCTGCGCCAACCACTACCTCATTGCCTTCCGGGGGCGTACCCTGTTCCCCGGAGACTTCCTCAGCTTGGGTACCGCCGCCAACGTGGCGGGCAACTATGACTACTCCCTGTCCCAGCGGCAGTGGGTGACCCTGATCATGATGATCGCGGTGATCCTGGCCATGAAGGTATTGCCCAACGAGCCCCGAAAAAAGTTCTCCTGGAAGGTGTTCGGGGCCTCGGCGGGGGCGGCTGTGGTGTTCCTGTCGGTGTTTTTCGGCACCAGCATGGTGGAGAAGCTGGGGATCGAGCCCTCCATGTGGACCACCCGTGGCAACGGTCTCTTCCTCAACTTTGCCGTGTGTATGAAGTACATGAAGGTGGAGAAGCCGGATACTTACTCCCAGCAGACCCTGAACGATCTGGGCACGGAAAACGCCAGCGACGATCTGTCGGTGACGGTAGTGGACCCGGACGGGACGGTGCGGCCGGTGAACGTCATCGTCATTATGAACGAGGCCTTCTCCGATTTCAGCGTCCTGCCGGAGGTGGAGACCAACCGGGACCCCATGCCCTTTATTCGCTCCCTGACGGAAAACACCATCAAGGGCTACGCCTATTCCTCGGTGTTTGGCGGCACCACCGCCAACTCGGAGTATGAGTTCCTCACCGGCAATACCACCGCCTACCTGCCCGCCGGTACGGTGCCCTATCAGATGTACGTCTCTGACGGGGACCCCGCCCTGGTGGGCCAGATGAAGGCCTTGGGTTATACCGCCATCGCCGCCCACCCCTACCGGTCCTCCGGCTGGAACCGGCCTGCGGTGTACAGCGATTACGGTTTTGATGAGGTGTATTTCGAAAGCGACTTCCAGAACCGTACCTATATGCGGGGAGACGAGAAATCCGGATATGTCACCGATCAGTGTGACTATGAAAATCTGATTCGGCTGTACGAGGAGAAGGAGGCGGGGGAGCCCCTGTTCCTCTTCAACGTCACCATGCAGAACCACAGCGGCTACCAGATGTCCTGGGATAACCTGCCCCGGGAGGTATGGCTCACCGGCAGCCTGGAGGGCAGGTTCCAGACGGTGAACCAGTATCTGTCCCTCATCTACCAGAGCGATCAGGCCTTTGAATACCTGATCAACTACTTCTCTCAGGTAGAGGAGCCCACCATGATTCTCCTCTTCGGAGACCATCAGCCCCAGGTGGCCACCAATTTCTACACCGACGTGCTGGGGGAGAACCCGGACACCGCTCTGGCCCAGAAAAAGCAGATGGTGCCTTTCCTGCTGTGGGCCAACTACGACATCCCGGAGGAGCAGGGGGTGGAGCTCTCCCTCAATTATCTCTCCACGCTGCTGATGGACACCGCCAACCTGCCCATGACTGGCTACCAGAAGTTTTTATCCCAACTGTGGGAGGCCGCTCCGGTCATCAATACCGTGGGGGTACGGGATGCGGAAGGAAACTGGTACGGGGAGAACGAAGCGCTGCCCGACCAGCTGGATGATGCCATTGAGGCCTACAAGGTACTGCTGTACAACAATATCTTTGATAAATCCAACCGGCTGGAGCATTTCTTCAGCCTGACGGAATAAGCAACACGCCCCCGGAGGTGCTTCCTCCGGGGGCGTGTTGTTGTATCAAAAAAACAGCAAAGGGTATGCAGGCGGCATATTGAAATTTTGGAATAAATTGAATACAGTAGAGAAAACGGCGATTTCACGGGAGATCCATCAAATGGAGGGATATTATGAAAAAACTGGTTTGTGAAATGTGCGGCAGCAACGACTTGTTAAAGCAGGACGGCGTCTTTGTCTGCCAGGGCTGCGGGTGCAAATATTCCGTGGAAGAGGCGCGGAAAATGATGATGGAGGATGGAGGCACCGGAGGGCCTGTCTCCACGCCGGCAGCACCGGTACCGGGGGTCAACCAGGGCCAGATCGACAACTATCTGGGCATGGCCAAGAGCGCCCTGGAAGGGAGCAACAACGAAGAGGCCGAAAATTACGCCAACAAGATCATTGAAATAGACCCCCAGAACTGGCAGGCCTGGTCCATCAAGGGTACCGCCGCCGGCTGGCAGACCACCGGCCGGAACAATCGGTACGGAGAGAGCGTGGTGGCCTGGATCAAGGCCCTGACCTATGTGCCTGAGGAGGAGCGCAGCAATCTGCGCATCGAGCTGATGGTATCTGCTCAGCAGATCGGCGCGGCCATCGTGCAGATGCACGGCAATCACTTTGTGGACTACCGCAGCGAGGATAATAAGCTGGATGTGCTCAATTCTGCCCAAAATGTGAAGGAACAGCTGCAAATGCTGAAGGAGCAGACCGGGGAGGAGTTCTACACCAACGACTTTTCCACCCGGTTGGGCCGCATCATCAACGGGGCTGCCGTGGGAGGCAGCAACAATGCCGACGAGGAGTTTGGTCCGGAGGATCTTAACCGTGGCAAGTACGAATGGGACCGCTACACCCAGAGCTCCGACCGGTGTCTCAAACTGCTGGAAAAGGCTTTTGACCTGTCCTATGACGATGAGCTGAGCTTTACCATCAGCAAGAACTATGTGGTAGTCGCCACCGCTGTGCGGGACTCCTGCTCCTATAAATTCGTGCCCAACGCCTATACCGACGGCAGTTATCAGGTGGACTATACCTTTACTGAGGCGGCCAAGAAGTCCCGTACCAACACCATCAATACCTGGCAGAAGCGGGTAGACTGGTACGATCCCGCCCATCGGAAGGCCCGCATGGAAGCGGTACTGGGGCAGTGCGAGGCGGCCCGCGTCAGCGTTGAGGAGGATGCCGCCCGGGAGCAGTACTGGAGCGAGCACGCCCAGGAGAAGGCGGCCCTGGAGCAGGAGCGGGAGGCCCTCACCCGCCAGGCCGATCAGCTGGAGGCCGACCTGGCCGCCGATCCGGTCTATGAGGAGCGCAAACGCAAGCAGGAGGCCATCGATGACCTCAGCCGGCAGAAGCAGGGGCTGGGTTTGTTCAAAGGCAAGGAGAAAAAGGCCATCCAGGAGCAGATCGACCAGATCCAGGGTGAGCTGGGACAGGTGAATAGCCGCATCAGCCAGATGGAGGAGGCGTGCAGTCAGAAGCTCCAGCCCCTCCGCAGCCGGGCCACCGAGATCGGCGAGGAGCTGAACCGCTCCCGGGGCCGGCTGCCCATGGTCCATGGCGAGCAGCTGGAGCTGCTGGAGGGCAGGCACTTCAAGGGCTCGCCCATGGAGGTCCTCCGCAAGATCCAGGCCATACTGCCCCAGGGTTACAAGGCGGGCAAGGAGGAGGGCGAGGCGGCCATCGTCAACTACAGCAAGACCTCCCACGACCTGGCCCAGTCCATCCAGGGCCTTACCGATGCCCTCCAGGGCCGGAAAAGCGAAAAGAAGGAGTGGGTGGACGACCCCAATGAGGACAAGCAGTACCGGATCAACCTTGTGAGGGGAGAGGACGTTACCGGCGTCCATCTGGCCCTCCATGCCAAATCCATCCACCAGGATTGCTCCGGCGAGTGCTGTTTCGGCATCAACGGCAGCTTCAGCGAAGACAGCGCGGTGGATTTCGTGAAGGTTGTGTCCAGGCTGCTCTTCGCAGCCCTGCCCACCTCCGACCTGGAGACCCTCCAGACCTTCCTGGCCCAGTCCCTTTACGGGCTGGCCGAATCCGACCAGATCTATCAGGATGGGGTGCGGCTGCGGATGGTGCGCAAGCAGTACACCTGGCTGGAATTTGAGGTGCTCTGAGTTACATTAAATCAAAGAGCCCGCCGCAGAATACTGCGGCGGGCTCTTTTGCTGTTGTCTGGTCAGCACAGACCCAGGATATAGCGGCAGCAGAACCGCTTATACCAGGGCAGGGCCTTGTCCACCTGAGTGGAGACGGTATGGGCGGCCTGTACAGCGGCCTGCCGCTCCTCTTCCGTCAGGGTGTGGGGACTGAATCTGGCCTTTTTGGCCAGTTCAAAGATTTCCTCAGAAGTCTGTCCGCCCCACTTCTCCAGCTTTTTCAGATAGAGATAAGCGGCAATGACGGCTTGGTTGGTGTTGGCCTGGCTAAACCGCTTCTCGCGCCGGCTTCGACCGATGGCCCGCCGGATGGGGAAGGCCAGAACCAGCAGCACGACCGCCAGAGGGATCAGGATGAACCGCAGATCCAGGGGGGCGGCCTCCGGCTGATCCTCTTTCTCGTCGTCGGGAGCGGCGGAGGGCCGGGCGGATGGCTGGGCCGTCTGGGTGGAGGTCTATATTCCCGGCTACGGCTGGGAGCCGGTGGAGGTCACCCCCGCCTATGC
>NZ_NFIB01000044.1:0-15076 GCF_002159385.1 Flavonifractor sp. An52 | reverse complement strand
GGCGTGGCAATCCGTTTCCCCGGCAAAAGGGACGGATTCCCACGAAAAACGGCCGCCCGGTGGGCGGCCGTTTTTCTCGGAATGACGGGTCTTTGTACGAGCTGCACATTTTGCAACAGCCCCATAAAATTTTTCCTCTTCTGGGGAACCTTTTTGAAAAAGTCCCGTCTATCCTTGTGACAACAAACTTGCAAGGAGGACCTTACCGATGAAAAAATTCGGCGCCGCCGCGCTGGCCCTGACTCTGGCCGGCTCCATGACCCTCCCGGCCCTGGCTGTGGAGACCCCCGTGCTCATCTCCGCCAAGGTGGGCTACACCACTTCCATCACCCTCAACGGTGAGAAGCTGGATACCGCCGCTCTCCCCGCCGCCTCCGACTCCATGCTGCCCCTGCGCCTGCTGGCCGAGGCCGACCACGGCAACGCCTACTGGGATCAGGAGGGCAACGAGGCCTGGTTCAACTTCGGCCAGGACAAGATCACCGTAAACTTTGACGACAACACCATTCTGGTCAACGACGAGCTGGTGAAGGAGAAGGCGGAGGTTACCGCCGGCGTGACCTATGTGTCCTCCGGCGTGCTGGCCCTGCTGGACGGCTACACCGTCACCTGGGCCGACCCCACCGCTGAGAGCTTTGGCGCCGTGGACATCACCACCCCCAACAACGACCCCATGGTTAAGCTGGCCTACTCCATCATGGAGAACAGCGAGATGTTCGGCTCCCGCACCTATGAGGATATGCTGACCGATGCCTACAAGATCCCCGTGGACCAGTTTGAGCAGATCGTGGCCTTCTTCCCCATGATCACCAGCCCCGACACCGTCATCATCGGCAAGCTGGCTGAGAACGCCGATGAGAAGGCGGTCTCCGATGCCCTGGAGGCCTACCGCAAGAGCCAGGAGGACACCTTCTCCTGGTACCTGTCTCAGCACCTGCCCAAGGTGCAGGACGCCCGCACCGTGATCGAGGACGGCTATGTGTTCTTCTTCATTGGTGAGAACGCCGATCAGGCCGAGCAGCTCTTCCGCGACTTCGTGGCTGCTCAGGGCTGAACCTTCCAACCACGAAACAAGGTCCCGGCTATGGCCGGGACCTTGTTTTTTGCACCGGCAGCGACTATAATGTGGAAAAAAGGAGGGATCCCCATGGAAGAACACACCCCCGTATCCGCCCCCCAGGCTCTGGAGGACCTGGAGGTCTGCTACCGGGATTTCATCGAAAAGCTGAAGAAGAGCAAGGCCTCCAGTGTGGGGGAGGTCATGGGCAATTTCTTCCGGGCCCAGGGCAACCCCCGGGTGTCCTATGCGGTGGAGGAGTTTGACGCCGCCATGACGGAGCGTCTGACCACCCTGACCGGTCTGCTGGAGACCTGTCCGGCGGAGGAGGCCTGCCGCCTGGCCGCCCAGGCCCTGGAGCTGATGCTCTTCTATCCTGTCCCCACCGATCACACCGTGGCCTTTTCCCTGTCCGCCTTTGAAGGGCGGGCCATGGCCCTGCTGCCCTTCCTTCCCCCCGACAAGCAGCGGGAGATCGCCAGCCGCTATGCCAGGCGCACCACACCCCGGCAGATGCTGCCCAATCAGAAGAAGCTGTGGAAGGCCCTCTCCCAGTTCTGAGCAGCCGGAACATCTTCCAAAATTGAATTCATACAAGCCGCGCAAAATACAGAAAAACCCACTGCTTTGCGCGGTTTTTTCTGTTTCTCCCTGGATATCTTTCCACAAACACTATGCAGCCAGCAAATTGTTTTACCTTAAAAAAGAGTATATAGTTGTGATTGGAAAGAAGGTCCAGCAGGGCAGGGCGAGGAGGCACCCCGCCCTGTTTGGCCTGAGCGCACCCTGAAGAGGAGGAAGAGATTGTATGAAAAAACGCATCTTGTCCCTGGCGCTGACCCTGGGGCTGGTGATGGCCCTCTGTCCCACTGCTCTGGCCGCAGGCAAGGGTCTGTCCAACTTCCAGAAGAGCGCCGCCTACACCGCCGGTACCTTTACCGACGTGCCTGCCAGCACCTGGTACACGGAAAACGTCAAGACCGCCTATGAGCTGGGTCTGATGAAGGGCACCAGCTCCGTTGCCTTCTCCCCCGACGGCAACATTACCGTGGGCTCCGCCATTGCTCTGGCCTGCCGGCTCCACAGCATCTATGAGACCGGCGGCGCCAACTTCATCCAGGGTAACCCCTGGTATCAGGTCTATGTGGACTATGCCCTCAAAAACGGCATCATCACCCAGGGCCAGTTTACCAACTATGACGCCGTGGCCACCCGCCGGCAGTTTGCCGCCATTCTGGCCAAGGCCCTGCCTGAGGAGGCTCTGGAGGAGAAAAACACGGTGGAGGACGGCACTATCCCCGATCTGACCGCCGGTTCCGCCAACTATGACGACATCTATCTTCTCTATCGGGCGGGCATCCTCACCGGCAGCGACTCCAAGGGCACCTTCGTCCCCGAGTCCACCATCACCCGCTCGTCGGTGGCCGCCATCGTCTCCCGCATGGCCATGCCCCAGCTGCGGCAGTCCGTCACCATGAAGGTGGTCCCCGCCACCAAGCTGACCATGAACCAGACCAGCCTGACTCTGGAGGAGGGCAAGACCTCCGCCCTTACCGTTACCCCCTCCCCCGCTGATGCCACTGTCACCAACGTGACCTGGAAGTCCTCCAACACCAGCGTGGCTACTGTGGACAACGGCAAGGTCACCGCCGTGAAGAAGGGCTCCGCCACCATCACCGCCACCACCGCCAACGGGGTCAAGGCCACCTGCAAGGTCACCGTCACCCCCGCCCCCGTGGAGGTCACCGGCGTCTCCCTGAACAAGTCCACCATGAGTCTGGCGGAGGGCACCACCGGCCGCCTGACCGCCACGGTGAAGCCCAGCGACGCCACCAATGACAGCGTCACCTGGTCCTCCTCCAACACCAGCGTGGCCACCGTCAGCAGCGGCGGCACCGTCACCGCCAAGCGGGAGGGCACCGCCACCATCACCGTCACCACCTATAACGGAAAGACCGCCACCTGCAAGGTCACCGTCACCCCTGAGATCAAGGTCTCCAGCGTCACCGTGGACCCCAGCAGCCTGACGCTGGAGGTTGGGGACAGCGAGTACCTCAGCGCCTCGGTGTATCCCGCCAACGCCACCGACGACAGCGTGGAGTGGGAGTCCTCCGACACCAGCGTGGCCACCGTCAACTCCAGCGGCAAGGTCACCGCTGTGGCGCCCGGCTCCGCCCGGATCACCGCCACCTCCGAAAACGGCCGGTACGACTACTGCCGCCTGACCGTCAAGGCCTCCACCAAGCTGAACTTCTCCGTACCTGAGCTGAACCACAACTACGGCCCCATGACCATCGTCTATCGTTCCGGCGGTACGGTCACCAACTTCCTGGTGAATGACTTCACCTTCACCAGCGGCAAGCTGCAGTTCGGCAAGGCCCGTCTGGAGGCCACCGCTCAGGGCAGCGTGGGCAGCGGCTCCCAGTACTTCTACGTCCGCATCAATCTGTATGACGCCGGCGGCAAGCTGCTGGACACCGACTACAGCTCCAAGAGCGTGGGCAACAATCAGGACTTCGCGGTAGAGATGACCTTCGATGTGGACCCCACCGCCCTGTCACAGGCCGCCTCCATTGAGTTCGTCAGCTACTCCGGCGACAAGGCCGTGCCCGGCCTGGTGGAGCCCGAGACCCCCGAGCCCGAGCCCGAGGTGGACCCGGAGAAGGAGGAGGCCATGGAGATCGGCAAAACCATGAGCGACTACTTCACCAACGGTATGGCCGCTCTGGAGGTCGCCAAAAATGAGGTGACCGCCGCCGGCAATGAGGCCGCCAGTAATCCTCGTGATCCCAACGTCATCAAGTCGGCTATCATCCGCTTCATCCCCGCCAACGTGGCCATGAAGGATTTCCGAACCACCGTAAGCGATATCATCGCCGCCTGCGGCGACAACTCCTACTGGTCCAGCGTCAAGGAGCTTGCCACCACCCTGCTGGACGATGTGGACTCCACCATTACCATGTACGAACAGATCTCTCAGAACGGCACTGACATGGATATCATCCGGGGGCAGAACCAATTCACCTATGTTCTCAAGCAGTGGAACAACATTCTGAGCACGGCCAATTCCATCATCAAAAATCTGTAATCTCAATTTTATATTTTACTGAAAGGAGCTCTGCCCCATGAAAAAACGCATTCTGTCCCTGTTCCTGGCTCTGGGCCTGTCGGTGTCCCTGCTGACCACCGGCGCCCTGGCCGCCGAGGACGGCCTGTCCAACTTCAAGTCCGTCAACACCTACACCACCGGCACCTTTACCGACGTGCCCGCCGACACCTGGTACACCAGCAACGTCAAGACCGCCTATGAGATGGACCTGATGAAGGGCACCAGCGGCACCGCCTTCTCCCCCGACGGCAACATCACCGTGGGCTCCACCATTGCCCTGGCCTGCCGTCTCCACAGCATCTACAACACCGGCGCCGCCAACTTTGTCCAGGGTGATCCCTGGTACCAGGTCTATGTGGACTACGCCGTGAAGAACGGCATCATCTCCCAGGGCCAGTTCACCGACTACAACGCCGTGGCCACCCGCCGTCAGTTTGCCGCCATCCTGGCCCGTGCCCTGCCCGCCGAGGCCCTGGAGGCCAAGAACACCGTGGACGACGGCATGATCCCCGACGTGGCCGCCGGCTCCGACAACTACAACGACATCTACCTGCTCTACCGGGCGGGCATCCTCACCGGCAGCGACTCCAAGGGCACCTTCCAGCCCGAGACCACCATCACCCGCTCCTCCGTGGCCGCCATTGTCTCCCGTATGGCCAACCCCGCCCTGCGGCAGAACATCTCCCTCACCTATGTGAACCTGACCGGCCTGACCCTCACCGGCCTGAGCCTGGAGGCCGGCAAGACCGGCGCCATCTCCGTACAGACGGCCCCCTCCAATGCCACCGTCAAGTCCCTGACCTGGAGTTCCTCCGACGCCAGCGTGGCCAGCGTCAGCAACGGCACCGTCACCGCCCATAAGGCGGGCACCGCCACCATCACCGCCGTGGCCGACAACGGCGTCAGCGGCTCCTGCACCGTCACCGTTACCGCCGCCCCCGTGGCCGTCTCCTCTGTCACCCTGAACCAGACTACCATGACCCTGGACGTGGGCAAGACCGGCACCCTCACCGCCACCGTCCAGCCCGCCGACGCCGTCAACAAGAACATCACCTGGACCTCCTCCAACACCGCTGTGGCCACCGTGTGGAGCGGCACCGTCACCGCCGTGGCCCCCGGTACCGTTACCATCACCGCCTCCACCCCCAACGGCAAGAGCGCTTCCTGCACCGTCACCGTCAAGAAGCCCGCCAGCTCCGGTTACCAGTCCTACTCCCGGTTCGCCGGCGTGCCTGACTTCGGTCTGGTGATGGGCACCTACGCCATGGACAGCACCTATGATCCCTCCGACAACTCCGGCGGCTTCTTCTACTCCTACACCAGCATCAAGAACGCCGGTCACGGCGAGGACTTCGCCGAGCGTTATGACGCCGCCCTGGTGGCCAGCGGCTTCCGGTACATGGACAGCTTCGTCAATGACGACGGCGGCACCACCCTGATTTACACCAACGGCACCTACTTTGTTATGATGGGCGCCAGCGTGGCCGGCGGTGTTCCCGGCATTCTGATCGTAGTTACTCCCTAAGTTTACAATTCCATGCAAAAAGGCCCCGCTGCCGTTGGCAGCGGGGCCTTTTGTGATTCATTACTTCATCAGGGAGCACACCAGCTCGGTGTAGCCTGCGGGGTCGGCCAGAGGCAGACCGGCAATGAGCTGGGCCTGGGCATACAGCAGCTGGGCGTACTTGGCGGCCAGGTCCTTGTCCTCGGCCACCGCCCGCTTCAGGGCGGCAAAGGCATCCGAATCGGGGTTGAGCTCCAGTACCCGCTGGGCCTTCATGTTGTCGGCGTTGTCCGGGTCCATCCGCTGGAAGTACTTCTCCATCTCCAGAGTGATGGGGCCGTCGGTGGTGAGGCACACGGCGCCGCTCTTCAGGATCTTGGACAGGCGGGCTTCGTGGATGTCGCCCCCCAGGGTCTCCTTCAGGAAGTCCAGCACCGGCTTGTTCTCCTCCGCCTTCTGCTCCAGGGCGGCCTTCTCCTCGTCGGTCTCAGGCAGGGCGTCGTCGTCGTCCACCGACTTGAAGGCCTTGCCGTCCACCGCGCCCAGCACGTTGATCACGAACTGGTCGGCCTCGGCGGTGAGGTAGAGGATCTCGTAGCCCTTGTCCCGGATGCGCTCGGCCTGGGGCAGCTTGTCCAGCTTGGCGGTGTCCTCGCCGCAGGCAAAGTAGACGTACTGCTGGTCCTCGGGCATCCGCTCCTTGTACTCGGCCAGGGTGGTCAGCTTGCCCTCCTTGGAGGACCAGAACAGCAGCAGGTCGCTGAGCAGGTCCTTGTGGACGCCGTAGTCGGCCACCACACCCATCTTGATCTGGGGACCGAAGGCCTTCCAGAAGGTCTCGTACTTCTCCCGGTCCTCCTTCTGGAGGCGGAGCAGCTCGGCCTTGATTTTCTTCTCCAGGTTGTTGGCAATGACCTTCAGCTGGCGGGTGTGCTGGAGCATCTCACGGCTGATGTTCAGGGAGAAGTCCTGGGAGTCCACCACGCCCTTGACGAAGCGGAAGTGCTCGGGCAGCAGGTCGGCGCACTTGTCCATGATGAGCACGCCGGAGGAGTAGAGCTGCAGGCCCTTCTCATATTCCCGGGTGTAGAAGTCATAGGGGGCGTGAGAGGGGATGTAGAGCATAGCCTTGTACTCCACGGTACCCTCGGCGGAGACGTGGATCACGCTCAGGGGGTCCTCCCAGTCGCCGTACTTCTCCTTGTAGAACTGGTTGTATTCCTCGGGCTTGACCTCGCTCTTGGGCCGCTGCCACAGGGGCACCATGGAGTTGAGGGTCTCCCACTCATCATAGTCCTCCCACTCGGGCTTGTAGTCGTCGCCGGCGTCCTCCGGGCGAGGCTTCTGGCGGGACTTGTGCATGAGCATGACGATGGGGTAGTGGATATAGTCGGAGTACTTCTTCACCAGATCGGCGATACGGTACTGCTCCAGATACTCGTCGTAGTGGTCTTCGTCGGTGTTGGCCTTGATGTGGAGCACGATGTCGGTGCCCACCTTGTCCTTCTCGCAGGGCTCGATGGTGTAGCCGTCGGCGCCGTCAGACTCCCACTTCCAGGCCTGGCCGGCGCCGTAGGCCTTACTGGTGACGGTGACGTGGTCGGCCACCATGAAGGCGGAATAGAAGCCCACGCCGAACTGACCGATGATGTCGGTGGTGTCCCCCTCGGCCTTCTCCTGCTTGGCCATCTCCTGCTTAAACTGGAGGGAGCCGCTGCGGGCGATGGTGCCCAGGTTCTGCTCCAGCTCCTCCTTGGTCATACCGATGCCGTTGTCGCTGATGGTCAGGGTACGGGCGATCTGGTCGGGGGTGAGGGTAATCTTCAGCTCCGACCGGTCCAGGCCCACCTTGTCGTCGGTGAGGGCCTTATAGGCCAGCTTGTCCATGGCGTCGCTGGCGTTGGAGATGATCTCCCGCAGGAAGATCTCCTTGTGGGTATAGATGGAGTTGATCATCAGGTCCAGCAGTCGCTTGGATTCCGCCTGAAATTCTTTCTTTTCCACGATGAATGCCTCCTGTATATGAAAGTGTTTTTAAAAACATAGCGTTAGCACTCAATTATCCAGAGTGCTAACGCTATCATAATCCTTCGTATGAAAAATTGCAAGGGGGTTCAAGAAATGTTTACAATTCACCCCTCCCCGTCCATCTCCCAGTCATACTCCCGGAAGATGATCCGGAAGGAGGGGATGTTGTCTCGGCCCAGGTTGGAGGTCTCCACCGTAAACCGCCAGGCCCGGTCGGTGAGGACGGTGGACACCACCGTGTCCGCCCCGTCCTGGGCCACGGTGACGTCCTTCAGGAAATGGCTGTCCCGGCCCAAGGAGCCCGCCGGGAAGGAATAGGGGTACAGGTCCTCCGGGTAGTCTCCCAACCACTCATCCACATTGGCCCCCGTGCCGCCGCTCTCCAGGCAGGTGTTGTACAGGCGGATGGTGAAGATTCTGCCCTCCGGGTCAAAGGCGGTGGAAAAGCCTGGGATGGTGGTGGCCGCCGGGAAGAAGGAGACCACCTTCTCCGGGCTGTCCCCGTTGGGGATGAAGGAGAAGGACAGGCCGTCGGCGTCAATGCGGGCGTCGTAGAGCTGCTCATACCGCCCCCACTCCTCGGGCGGGTGGGTGGCCTCGCTGGAGGTTCCCATGGAAAAGGGCTGGGTCGGGTCCAGCCAGGTGGTCTCCTGGTAGGACTGGATGGCCCCCCAGTCCTGGTCGGGATGGATGGAACCGTGTTCGTCCCCCACCACCCACACCGTACGGATCTCCGGGAGCCCCTTCCAGGCGGTGCCCGCGTCCCATCCGGTGGTGGTGTAGCGCACTTCACCGGGGCCTGTGATCTCATAGGCGGTAAACTGGCTCCTGCCGGCCAGCTGTACCCGGCGTCCGGTCCGGCCGAACACCCAGGCCAGCAGGGAGAAGTCGGGGTCGTTTTCATAGCCGTACTCCACCAGATAGTCCCCCTCATAGGGAGTGACCTTCCTCACCTCATAACCCTCCTGGTTGTAGAGAGTATGGATGCTCTCCTCCTGTACCGGCAGTATGGTGAAGTCGTATTCCGCCGCCGGAGCGCTCTCCTTCGGTGGGGGCGTGGTCTGCGTCTCAGCAAGTGTCTGCGCCGCGCAGCCGCACAGGGCAAGGGCCAGCAGCAGGGCAGGCAATACCGTGCGTTTCATAACAGTAACCTCCTTTTCTGCCTCCATCCTACCATGTTCCGTGGTACAGAGGGTTACAGGGCCGGTGCCAATGTGGAGACAAGGGGTTACAAAGCGCAAAAAAGGAGCGGCCAAAGGCCGCCCCTATTTTCCAACACAGAACCGCTCGAAGATGCGGGCGGTGATGTCCTCCCGGATGTTGGCTCCGGTGAGTTCGCCCAGGGCAGACAGGGCCTCCTCCACGTCGGTAAGGAGGGCGTCGGGGGTGACCCCCGCCTCCAGGCTCTCCTCCGCCCGGGCCACGCCCTCCAGAGCCCGCCGGGCGGCCTCCGCCTGCCGGGCGTTGGTGAGCAGTTCTCCCGCCCCTCCCACGCCCACCGTGGGGAAAAGTCCTTCCACCAGCTCTCCCAGCTTGTCCAGCCCCTGGCCGGTCTTGGCGGACACCGACACCACCGGTGGCATCTCCTCCACCCCCAGCACCGGCATGGGCTTGGAGGGCAGGTCCGCCTTGGTGCGCACCAGGATCACCGGCGCGTGGTCTCTGGCATCGGCCAGCAGGTCCCAATCCTCCTCCCCCAGGGCCGTGGAGCCGTCCCACAGCACCAGGGCCAGGGCGGCCTCCTCCAGAGCGGCACGGCTGCGCTCCACGCCGATGCGCTCCACGGTATCCTCGGTCTCCCGGATGCCGGCGGTATCGATGAGCCGCAGGGTCACGCCCCCCAGCACGCACTTGGCCTCCACCGTATCCCGGGTGGTACCGGGGATATCGGTGACGATGGCCCGGTCATAGCCCACCAGGGCGTTGAGCAGGGAGGATTTGCCCGCGTTGGGCCGCCCCACCAGCACACAGGGCACGCCCCCGGCAATGTACTTGCCCCGCTGGTAGGTGGCCAGCAGGTCCTCCAGGGCGGTTCTGGCCCCGGTAAGCCCCTCCCGGATGGTGTCCGCCCGGAAGGGGTCGATGTCCTCGTCGGGATAGTCCAGCACAGCGTGGAAGTGGGCCAGCAGGTCGGTGAGACCGTCATAGATGGCCCCCACCCGGCGGCCCAGAGCCCCTGCCAGCTGACCGGCGGCCTGATGCACGGCGGCGGGGGTCTCGGCGTCAATGAGGTCGGCCACCGCCTCCGCCTGAGTCAGGTCCAGCCGCCCGTTGAGGAAGGCCCGTCGGGTAAATTCCCCCGGCCCCGCCTGCCGCACCCCCTGGGCAAAGAGGGCCTCCAGCCCCAGAGAGAGCACCGCCGGGGAGCCGTGGCACTGCACTTCCGCCGTATCCTCCCCGGTATAGCTGTGGGGGCCGTGAGAGATGGTGGCCAGGGCCTGGTCGATGACCTCGCCCCCCGGCCCCAGTAGCTCCCCCAGCACCAGATGCCGGTCCTCATATGCCGTCAGAGGTTTGCCCCCCAGGGGCCGAAACACCGCAGAGACCGCGGCAATGGCCTCCGGTCCGCTGAGACGGAGGATGCCGATGGCACTGGGAACGGCTGGTGTGGCGATGGCTGCGATGGTGTCGGACATGGTCTTTCCTTCCCGTCTCCCGCTGTGTGGAAACTTTGGCAATTCTGCCGTGGATTTTTCCCTTGACTACTTTTATGTCTACCGGAATATGCATAACGGTTGTTTTCCACCAGTGTGGACAAGTGTGGAAAACCCTGTGGATAATGTGGAAAACCCTGCGGGGCAACGCGCCTCCGCTTGCTTACCGTTTTTTTACATTGCATACCCGTCTGTATATGCCGTGTCAAAAGATTTTATGGTCCCATATTTTTTGTCAGGTTGTCAAAAAAATTGATTGGTTTTTGGGCAAGTCGGCACTTGCGCCGGGCAGGCGGGCATGATACCATTACCATATAGTAACCGTCTGCCGCGCATGGCCCCAGCCCTTGTGCGGCAGATCTTTTACGGTCTTTTTCCCACCAGACGGCGGGCCCGCTCCAGCAGCTTGGTGTATACCTCATCCATCTGCCATTCGTTGGTGATGGACAGCAGCTTGTCCGCCGGCAGCCAGGCCACCCCTGTATTCTCCCCCTCCCGGTAATGGAGGGGGTCTGTCTCGTCTGCGGTCAACAGATAGGTGAGATTCAGGTGCTGATGGGAGGGCACCCACGCCCCCCGCTTCACATGGCCCCACACAGGCAGGATCTCCAGGGAGGCCAGCGCCGTGCTCAGGGGCCGGATGTGTTCCACCCCCGTCTCCTCCCGGGCCTCACGCAGGGCCACCGATAGCAGGTCGGCTTCCCCGTCGGCATGGCCGCCGGTCCAGGCCCATACCTGATAGAGGTTGTGGTGAGCCATGAGCACCTTACTGGCGTCGGCGTTGACCACAAAGCCAGAGGCGGTGAAGTGGGCAACCCTGTTCTGCCGGGTCAGAAGGTTATCGGGGAACAAGCGCAGGTACTCCAGCATCATTTCCTTATCTCCAAGTTCCTGCTGATTTTGTGGCACATAGGCCGCTATCTCCTCCCGGTACATCAGTTCACCCTCTCATAGGTCACATAGCAGAAGGCCAGGCCCTCGTGGCCCTGCCACTCTCCCTCCTCGGTCACCTGCCACGCCGGGTCGGCGTCCAGGTCGGGGAAGAAAGCATCGGCGGGCCAGGCCCTGTCGATCTTGGTGATATAGGCCTTGTCACAGTAGGGCAGCAGAGCCTTGTACACGCTCTCCCCGCCGATGACGAAGGCGTCCGGCGGGGCTGCCTTCAGCAGGTCCTCCATGCCGGAGAACACCTCCGCCCCCTCCGGGGCGAAGGCGGCATTGCGGGACAAAATCAGGTTGCGCCGGTTCTTCAGCGGCCGGCCGCCGGGGAAGGTGGACAGGGTCTTGCGGCCCAAAATCACGGCGTGGCCGGTGGTGAGGGCCTGGAACCGCTTCAGGTCGGCGGGGATGTAGCACAGCTGATCCCCGTCCTTGCCGATGGCCCAGTTCTGGTCCACCGCTGCAATGAGATTCATAACAGGCCCTCCTTACACCGCCACCGGGATAGGCTGGTCCAGGGTGTGGAACTGGTAGCCCTCCAGCTTGAAGCTGTCCTTGGTGAAGGCATAGAAGTCGGTGACGGAGGGGTCCATCCACAGCTTGGGCGCCTCATAGGGGGTGCGGGCAATGATCTCCTCCACCACCGGCACATGGCGGTCATAGATGTGGGCGTCGGCAATGACGTGGACCAGCTCGCCAACCTCCAGGCCGGACACCTGGGCCATCATGTGGACCAGGGCGGCGTACTGCATCACGTTCCAGCCGTTGGCGGTGAGCATATCCTGGCTGCGCTGGTTGAGGATGGCGTTTAGGGTCTTGCCGCTGACGTTGAAGGTCATGGAATAGGCGCAGGGGTAGAGGGCCATCTCGTGGAGGTCGTGGTGGTTATAGAGGTTGGTCATGATCCGCCGGGAGGCCGGGTTGTGCTTCAGGTCATAGAGCACCCGGTCCACCTGGTCGAACATCCCCTCGGCGTACTGGTGCTTCACCCCCAGCTGATAGCCGTAGGCCTTGCCGATGGAGCCGCTCTCGTCGGCCCAGGCGTCCCAGATGTGGCTGTTTAGGTCGTGGATATTGTTGGACTTCTTCTGCCAGATCCACAACAGCTCGTCCACCGCGCTCTTGAAGGCCATCTTCCGGATGGTCTGGACGGGAAACTCCTCCCGCAGGTCATAGCGGTTGACGATACAAAATTTCTTCACGGTGTGGGCGGGGGTACCGTCCTCCCACCGGGGGCGCACCTCCTGGTCGGTGTCCCACACCCCATGGGCCAGAATATCCTTACAATTTTGAATAAACAGCTCGTCTGCTCTGCTCATCGCGTACCTCCCGTTTTTCAAAAACCTCGACTGATCTCAAAATCAAACATCAGGAGTGTGACTTCACCATGAAAGACGCCCCCGCCTCCGGCTCCGCCACCACAACCCACCATCTGCATCTGCACATCGGCCTGCGCAATCTGAAAACCGCTCTCTCCGCCTCTCTGTGCGCCCTGATCTACCACTTCTTTCTCAGTGAGCGCAACCCCACCTTCGCCTGCATCGGCGCCATCTTCGGCATGGGGGCCAATATGGACCACTCCAAACTCCACGGCGGCAACCGGCTCTTCGGCACCATCATCGGCGGCCTGCTGGGCATGGGGCTGTTCCGCATCTATCTGATCTTCTACCCCGACGGGGAGAACCGGCTGCTGCTGGTGCCTCTACTCTTTGTGGGCGTCATCATCCTGATCCTGCTAGCCCAGACCTTCTGGGTGGGAGCGGTACAGCCCGGCGGCGTGGTACTGTGCATCGTCCTGTTCAACACGCCGGTGGACACCTATGTGTCCTACGCCCTGGACCGGATGTTTGACACCGGCATGGGCGTGGCCATGTCCCTGCTCATCAACTATCTTCTTCCCCGGGAGCGTCTGGAGCCCTGGGTGGAGAAGTTCAAGACAAAGTTTCATCGCAACAAGTAACGCAGAGCGGGAGGCCAGCCCCCGCCCCGCAGTCCCCGTTACGGCACAAGCTCACCCAACAGGCCTTCTCCATGAAGGCCTGTTATTTTTACGTCCCGTATCACATTGTGTAATCCCTGGCCCGAAACAAAGACCTCGGTGTAGTTGGGGGCGTGGCCCCGCCACAGGCCGTCCTTCTCCTCCTCGAAGAGAACGGGCAGAGTCTGGCCCACCCAGCGCTCCAGCCAGGCCTGGTGGAGCCCACGGGCCACCTCACCCGCCCGGTGGGCCCGCTCCTCCTTCACCGCGTTGGAGCACTGGCCGGCCATGGCGGCGGCAGGGGTGCCGGAGCGGCGGGAGTAGGGGAAGATGTGCATGGCGGAGAAGGCGCACTTTTGCACAAAGTCCAGAGTCTGGACAAACTCCTCCTCGGTCTCGCCGGGGAAGCCCACAATGAGATCTGTGGTGATTCCGGGCCGGTCAAAGTATTCCCGCAGTAATCTGACGCTCTCATAATACCGCGCGGTATCATATTTTCGGTTCATCCGCTTCAAAACGCTGTCGCACCCCGACTGCATGGACAGGTGGAAGTGGGGGCACAGGTTGGGGATAGCCGCCCCCCGGCGGCAGAAATCGGCGGTGATGGTGCGGGGCTCCAGAGAGCCCAGCCGCACCCGGCACTCCGGCGCGGCGGCGCACACCGCCTCGATCAGGTCCATCAGCTCCGGCTTGCCCTCCAGATCCCGGCCCCAAGAGGAGATCTCGATGCCGGTGAGCACCAGCTCTTTGTAGCCCTCGTCCGCCAGCTTGGCGGCCTGGGCGGCAGCCTCGGCAGCGGGCAGGGAGCGGATGGGTCCCCGGGCGTAGGGGATGATGCAGTAGGTGCAGAAGTTGACGCAGCCGTCCTCCACCTTCAGCATGGCCCGGGTGCGGCCCTCCAGGCCGCCGGCGGGCAGCCGCTCGAAGGTGCGGCGGCGGAGGGCGTCGTCCACGTCCACCACCTGGCCCCCGTCTGGGCTCAGGGCCTCCAGCCGGTCCAGAAAGCCCATGCGGTCGTTGGTGCCCATCACCAGGTCCACCTCCAGGGCCTCCACCGCCTCGGGGTCGGTCTGGGCGTAGCAGCCGCACACCGCCACAATGGCGTGGGGGGAGCGCTTGCGGGCCTGCCGGATCATCTGGCGGGACTTCTTGTCGCTCACCGCCGTGACGGTGCAGGTGTTGATGATATAGGCGTCGGCCTCCCCGTCAAAGGGCACCAGAGTGTGGCCCCGGCGGGTGAGTTCGGCCTCCATGGCCTGGGTCTCATACTGGTTCACCTTACAGCCCAGGGTATAGATCGCTGTACGCATACGCTTTCCTCTCTTTACAGGCGTTTTCCTGTTGAAAAACATCTGACTTGTCAGTATAATAAACAGGACAGAGTTTCGATATCCCCTATTATACGGAATTCCAGTTTGATTGCAAGGATAATATTCGTTCAGGAGGTGCCCCATGTCTGAATTCCAGGTTTCTCTGGCCTCCATCGAGGAGGTCCGCCAGTTTGTCAATGCCGCCACCCGCTCCCCCTGCGAGGTGGACATTCTGTCCGGCCGCTATGTGGTGGACGGTAAGTCCATTATGGGGCTGTTCTCTCTGGACCTGTCCCACCCGGTGACAGTCCGCCTCCACGGCAGCGACGGCGATCAGGCCGCCTTCCGTCAGGCGGTTGATGCCTTTGTCAAGTGAAGTAGTCAAAACCTCCGGCTAAGCCGGAGGCTTGAGTAGGCCCTAAAAGGGCCTGATACGGACGAAGCCCCTTAAGGGGCCCCGAAAGGTTTGCCGACTGCATTTCTTTCTCGGGCTTACC
>NZ_NFIB01000043.1:0-15686 GCF_002159385.1 Flavonifractor sp. An52 | reverse complement strand
TGTGGTCGGCAAACCACTTCTACCTTATCAGGGAGTTTTTTCTTTTTCTACTCTTCTCCTCGCTTTAAGCTATTTTTTACCCCCGGCTTAGCCGGGGGTTGTCTTTGGTACCACCAACACAACAGTCCCCCATGTACCGACAACGGTGCATGGGGGACTTGTCTTTGTGCATCTCTACAAAATTTTGATTGTATAATTTCCAGATTTTACGAGTTGCGAACATTATCGAACGATTGTTCATGCTCCTCTCCAAAAACTGCGGCATATATGCCGCAGTTTTATTTTTTCAATTATCGATTTTATAACTTTTTCACTTGAAAAATTGACTATTGTAATAATTTTATTACAAAAATAGCGCTTTTCAAGTAAAATTATATGTGTTATGATGCAAGCAAGGAAAGGAGGTGATTATCATGTCAGCCAATAAATGTGTGAGAAGTGTAACCCCTTTGTCCCCCAATGATTTCAAATGTTTATCCAATGTGTCGCAGTGCTGTTCTGAACGGTGCCACGCTTGCCCGTTTGCCACTACTTGCAATCCACTTCAAATTGAATACATGAAGCGGAAAATAAGCGATGCCATAGAGTATCTTAATAAGTGGAACGACGGCACCTACATTGTTACAGTTGATACCAATGACTTCGATGTGCTTCGCCATTGTTATGACTTGCGTTCCGTTATTGCTGGTCTGTATGTCATTCTGTGTGAGGCTTTGGGCCGTCCGCTGGGCGATGTGCCCCGGTGGGAAAACCAGTACCCCGTTGTTGTCGATGAAGTGCGAACCAAACGCCAGAAAGGACGTGATTGATATGTACGGCTTGGCTCAGTATCTTCGGTTTGACTGTGGCGCATTTCTCAAGGACAAGGTGCTGACTGTGACTTCTTGTGGCCCGCTCAAGGACTACGAAACGAAACAGGTAACAGGTACCAAGGTGATTACTGTAATCACCGAGGATAAGACCCCGTATAAGCCCAAGGCCGATGGAACCGCGATTTGTAACAGGTACGAAAAAATCACGGTAAAAGTGCCCGGCAAGATGGGACTGAATATCCCTATCGGCGCTGTTGTAGAACTGGTCAACCCTGTGGGCACCGTGTACGGGGAATTTCGCAATCAGTTATCTATCACCGTCGATGACATTAAGGTTGTCGGCGCGGCCAAGGGCTGATACCCATGCGCACCTATCGCCGCGAGGTCGGCCTGCTGGCCTATGCCGCCCCCGGCGTGATACTGCTTGTGGCTGGTAGTGTAGCCCTCTTGCTGGCGGGTATGCTGGCCCTCGGATTCCGGGGGCTGGCTCCCGCCGTCAGCGGGCCTCTGGTGGGTGCAATCGGGCGCATGGTGGGACAGGCCGCCGCCGTGGTCGCGTGTGTCGGCATCGGCGCGGTGATCGCGGCGGCGGTCGTCCATGTTCTTATGCCGGACCGCGCCAAGATCTGCGGCAAGGTTCGGCGGGCGCTGTGCCATCCCGCCCACGGCAACCCCCTTCACTTGCAGGAGGGGGAATTGCTTCCATCCATAAAGTGCAAAGAGGCCCGGCCCGGTGTGTACGACCTGACGATTTCGGCGGGGGCCGTCACGGTGGAGACTATAACCGGGGCCGCGTCCGCCATTTCTTCCGCCCTCAATGGGAGGCACACAAGGTATGCTGTCACACAGACAGACACCGGCGTGGCCTATGACCGGGTAACCTTCCGGCTGGAAGATGTTCTGGTAGATAGAAGTCTGACCTATGCAGCCGTCGAGGAAATGCGGCCCCGTGGCCCGACCAAGCTGCAGGTGCAGGACGGGACGGAGATAGACCTGACCACCTCCGGCTCCATGCTGGTGGCGGGCAAGACCCGGAGCGGCAAGACCACGGGCATTATTGCCCTATTGTTGCAAGCCCTACAATGCGGGCGCGACGAGTACGGCAGCGAGGTCATCATCATCGACCCCAAGCGGGCCGAACTGTCCCGGCTTCCCTATGTGGTCGCGCTGGACGGGGACGGCGAGGCAAGGGGCATTTTAGATGCGCTAAAACGGTTTTCTGATACCATTGTAACCCGCCAAGCCGTCCTAAATAACCTGTCGGAACAGGTGGGCGACGCCGTGAAATGGTGGGACGCCGGTATGCATCCGTCGTTTCTGTTTGTTGACGAGTTTGTGTCACTAAAGTCGATTTTCCCCGCAAAGCCCGCAAAGGATGACCCGGACTATTGCATTTCCGCCTTTGATTCCTATATCAAGCGTATTGTCACCATGGGCGCGTCTGCTGGCTGTTATGTGATAATCTCGATTGCCGAGGCAAGCGTCCAAGAGGGCGGTCTGCCTGCGATGCTTCGGTCGGCTATGTCCACCCGGATATTGTTCCGTCCTACACGGTCGGAGGGCCTTTTGATGTGGGACAAAACCAAGTTGGACACAATGCCCGAGCGCGTGTACGGCCCCGGCGATGCGTGGTTTTCCAGTACAGACGGGGAGCATGATGCCGTTTCGTATGTGCATTTCCCATTGATGGCTTTCCCCGTGTATAAGGAACTTGGCCGGTTGCTGACCTTGTATTATGCGGATTCCCCGGCAGAGGCACCGCCCCCGCCGAGTGAAACATAGGCGGGGGCGGTGTCAAGTGTCAAGTGACCCGAAACTATTGATATGGCCGGGCTTGGGGCTCGTTACAAGCCCGGCCATATCACAGTGTCACGGTGTCAAAAATCGCAAGCCAAAGGAAGTGCGCAAGTATGGGAAAAACAATCCGATGCAAAAATATGATGTATGTCCAGCAAGTGAAGCACCTCCCCGCCAAAATCGCGGACAAGGACAAGATGATAGCCGTTATCGAAAACGAGCTAAAGCCACAGAGGTATGCCATCATCCTGCATGACAAGGACACCAATAAGGACGGCACACCCGAAGCCCCTGGCTATCATGTCATGCTTTGCTTTGAAAATGCCCGTAGTATCGCCGCAACGGCAAAACATTTAGGCGATAACCCGCAATACATTACCAAGTGGAATGGAGACGTGAATAATGGTTTTGCGTATCTGCTCCATAGAACAAAAGCGGCTAAGGCAAAGGGCAAACACCAGTATGACCCGAGCGAGGTAACGGCCAATTTTGACTTTGCCGGACTGATGCAGACGATTGAGGCCAATTTGGTACAAGCCAAGGTTAAGGCCGAAAGCGGCGCTTATAAAATCGAAGACCTGCTGAACGCTATGTATCTTGGCATCATGACAAAGGAAGAGGTTGAAAAGCGTATGACCGGGGCACAGTATGGACGATACCGGCGGCAAGTCGAGGATGTTTGGGCTAAACGGCTCCGCAACCTTGCGGACGAGTGGCGAAAAGAAATGATTGCGCAGGGCAAGCAACTGACTGTTATTTGGCTCTATGGCGAAGCCGGTGCAGGCAAAACCCATATGGCCCGCACATTGGCAGAAAAGGCGAATCAGCCATACTTTATGGCTGGTTCCAGCCGGGATACTTTCCAAAACTATTCCGGGGAACACACCATCATACTGGACGAGATGCGCCCCAAAGTCATGGCCTACCAAGATCTACTGCGGATTTTGGACCCGTTCAGTATCCGCACCGGGGTAAATGCTCCCGCGCGATATACCGACAAGGCCCTTGCCGCCGATCTGATTATCGTGACTTCCCCTTACTCCCCTTATGAATTTTGGTTGGAACAGTTCTCAACACTGGTCAAATACAATTTTGACGTTCAGAAAGCGTCCTTTGCCGACCAAGGCGAAGATGACTTTGATCAGCTTGACCGCCGCATCGGTGTGACGATTCAACTGGAACAGGATTTTATTTACCAGATGAAATCAAATGAACGCGAAGTAGGGCATTATGAAATTGTCTCTATGCGGACGCCAAACCCATATTCCGGGCAAAACAATCCTACATCGGCCCCCGATTCTGCAAAGTTATTTGCAAGTCTGTTCACATAACACTTCCAGCCCGTGTTGCAGTTGATGCAGTATTTTTTGCCCTGCACAACGCGCATGGCACACTTTGGGAGTGTTTTTTATGTTCTTTATTCCCCTTTCGGATGATGTTTGCACCATCGTCAACGCCTCCGAAGTCCTCAAACTGGACCCCCAAAACTTCTTGAAAAATCCCTTGTTTTCTGAAATCGAAAGCATTGAAGTTAGCGGAAAAGTGCTGATTTTTCAAGGCGTTTTGGGTAATTTCATTGAAAAACTTGTGAAATCGTGCTATAATGATGTTAGGGAATCGGACGGCTCGCCCCCTATATCCCAGGAGCCGCGGCACCTTGACAACTGCATAGCACAGTCGGATTGTATGCCGTCTCTGGAAGGAGATTCCGAGATGGCAAAGCACAAAATCAATCAGTATATCACCATCAACGGCGTAAAGCGGTGGATCACTGCGGACACCATGCAGGAGTTTGCTGAAAAGGTGATAAAGCTGTCAGGCACGGCCCCAGAACCGCAGAAACACCCGTTTGACGAGTACGCCTGGAACTGGTTCAATGTTTACTCAAAACCCACTGTGGCGACTGTGACGGCCACCACATACGAGCGTCAGCTGCGGGCCTATCTCATCCCCGCTTTCCACGAGCTGGCCGTCGAGGACATCGGCCCGGACGAGGTTCAACGCCTTTTAACAGCATGAGCGGGGCCAAAACCACCAAGGACAAGGCCCGGATGGTACTCAATCAAATTCTGGACGCCGCCGTGGAAGATAAGCTGATTTCCTCAAACCCTCTAAAATCCCGCAGGGTGAAAATTACCGGCAAGGCAAGCAAGGCCACGCCGCCCTACACCGTGGAGCAGATGCGTTATCTGATTCAGCATATCGGGGATATTCAAAACCCCGTAGACCGGGCGTATATGGCCTTACAAGCCCTCCACCCTCTCCGCTTGGAAGAAGTGTTGGGGCTGGCTCCCGAAGATATTGACTGCGATAACATGACAGTCCATATCCGGCGGGCCGTGACCCATCCCACCCGCAACCAGCCGGAGGTCAAGGACACCAAAACGGAGAGCAGTCACCGCACAATCGGGCTGTCCTCCTTGGCCGTGCCCTACCTGCAACAAATGGAATCGGCGGGCGCATTTCTGTTCGGCGGGGACAAGCCCCTGTCCTACACGCAAGTCCGCAAGATGTGTCAGCGCATCCAGCGTGATACCGGCTTCGCGGAAAATATCACCCCGATTCGCTTCCGCACCACTGTTCTGACGGACCTATACGACCAGACCAAAGACATTAAACTTGCCCAAGCTGCAGCAGGGCATACCACGTCGGCCATGACCCTAAAATACTATGTAAAGGGCCGGGAAACTTCCTCCGAAGCGGTCGCCGCTGTTGACCGGCTCTACTCCGCATAGTTGGTGGTCAGTTGGAAAGGCAAAAAGCCGGAAACCATTGCGGCGCAACGGATTCCGGCCCATCAAAGGCCCGAAAAGTTGGTTTCTCAGTTGGAAAAGCCCCCATATTTTAGCTACGAGGTCTTTTCCCCACTATCAAAATGGCTGAAAAAGTTAATAAAACCATAAGAAAAACCGCTTAAATCCGAAAATTTAAGCGGTTTTCGTGGAGCTGCTAGCCAGATTTGAACTGGCGACCTCATCCTTACCAATTACTTTTTGCGCATTTTCCACTTTACCGGTCTTTTGTCCGCTATCGTCTCTTTCCCTTGTGGTGCAATACTTCCCCGGCTTTTCTGTTCTGTTCTTTTGTCTGCTTGCATTGGCGTTTCTGAACTTATTCGGGGTGCTCGTCTGGTTTTTGTCTGGGTTTCTATCTGCAACCCTGACCGCTGACCTCATCCCTATAGGCCAAAAAACCAGACATAAGGCCCCCCACTTGCTTTCGACACCATTCTATGTTATCCTGACCTTGGCGTTGCCGGACAGCAGCGGTCAGCCCTCTTGACGGAGGGCAGCTTCTTTGCTCTCCGATCTTCGGAAAGGAGGGCTGCCCATGAGTACATCCGAAGTTCTTCAGCTTTGTTTGGTCATCATTGGTATTTGCAGCCTGTTTATTCAGGCAAAAAAGAAGTGACCGCCGGCACCCTGACAAGTACGGCGATCACTTCAAACTACTCTAAGGGCTGACCGTATCCGGCAGCGCCTCTTTCTATATCTATTATAGGCCGCTGTGGCCACACTGTCAAGCCCCGGGCGCTGTGCCCGGGGTTATCTTCTGCCCTCAGCAGGCCCACCAGTGACCGCACAAGCGGCACTGTCCCGCTCCATCGCCTCAGCTATGGCCCGGTTAATAAAACCGTTCACACTCTCGCCGTGGGCCTCTGCGTAGGCCTGAACAGCTTCGTACTTCTCCCTCTCCATGCGAACCCGTGCAACCGCAAATCTCTCCATATATACTCTTTGTGCCCGCTTTTGGGCTTCTGTTTTTTCTGCCATACTTGCCTCCTCTCTGGGGATGCGATAAATAGGGGCACCTCCCCCATTGTGCTGTTATTATACCACAAAAAGCAATCTAGGCATAGATATATAATCACCAAATATAGGCCTAGATATCTGTGCAATCTGCGGATTGATATCTAAGCCTAGATATGTTACAATTCATAATGTCAAGAGGAACAAGTCAAGTCAAGGTGGATCCCAAGAACACAAGGTTAGACCGGGACGGGATACGGGAGATTGAGACGCACTGAGCAGAACGCTATGCCGTAAGGCCCCCCGGCACTTGACCCCAGTTAACAGGAGGTTTGCAGTATGAGCAGCTACGAACTTGAAAGCAGGCTCCGGGAGCTGCGCCAGCTCCAGAGCCTCATTGAGGAGGCCCAGGCCGAGGCGGAGGCGATTAAGGATACGATCAAAGCCCACATGGGCGACGCCCAGGAGCTGCGGGCCGGGGAATATAAGGTCACCTGGAAGCCGGTAACCTCCTCCCGGCTGGATAGCAAGGCCCTGAAGGCAGCCGCCCCCGAGCTGGTAGAGCGATTCACCAAAACTGTCACCAGCCGCCGTTTTTGCGTGGCATGAAGTTTCATTCCCCAGCAGAATAGCGAGCGGGTATCCTGCCTCAGAAGGATGCCCGCTCGTTATTGTTATGTGTCCAAGTCGGACACGCTGCCAAATCGGCAAGCGTCTGCCGATTTGATTTCCTTATGCTCCGATCCCGCCGCCAAAAACGACAACGCTGTCGTTTTTCAGATTAGTGTGTACCGTGCAGCTGCTACCTCAAATCCGCCAACGTTGACGGATTTGCCCGTAGTACAGATGGATTCAAAAGGCAATCAAGAACTTTCCCAGATCAGCCCCCATCCATCAGTTACCACAGTTTCCGCAAGCATCGCATTTGGCCAGCCAAACGCCCTTTTAGGGGGCTCCCCTAATACCCCGTAAGCCTGGCTGCACCCCCATAATCGGTGATGTGGCCTGTGCTGCGCCCCGCTGCTATTCTCTCATACGGGCGGGTATCCCAGGCTACAGACCTGGGCAGAACGAAAAGCGGAATACTTCCCCAAATCCGCAAGCGATTTCGTATTTGAAGATGGAGGCTTACCAACCTCCGCAGGAACCGGGCGCATCCTGGGCGGGCAAAAGGCTCCCAAGATACTCCCCCAAATACGCCAGCGCAGACGGATTTGAGATAGGTCTCCGTCTGCGGTTCGCCTTCTGGACTCCTCTGGACAGCAAGACCACCAGGCACTCACCGGGCACCGTTGAGAGTGGCGTCATACCCTGGGATAGACCGGGGGCCTCTAGCTACGTAGCAGGGCCTCAGCAGACCAGAAGGGGCCAGACTGTGCCCCACGTCTGTGCCTCCAACACGAGCGGGTATCCCAGGAGCTGCCGCCCCACAGGAGGGGCCAGGAGCACCGCCAGGCACTCACCAGACACCGCCCCGGAGCGGGCATACCCAGGGCCTCCGACTGCATATCAGGGCCTCAGCAGGCCAGCAGGAGCCTGGCTGCGCCCCACGTAAAGGCCCTCCAACACGAGCGGGTATCCCAGGGGCTACCGCTCCGCAGGAGAGGCCAGGAGCGTCACCAGGCACTCGCTGGGCACCGCCTGGACTGGCGGCATATCCCGGGGGCCATCGGCTGCGTACCAGAGCCTCAGCAGGCAACCAGGGGCCGGGCTGTGCCCCACGCAAAGGCCCTCCAGCACAAGTGGGTATTCCAGGGGCTACCACCCCACAGGAGAGGCCAAGAGCGCCGCCAGACACTCACCAGACACCGCCCCGGAGCGGGCATACCCAGGGATAGACCAGGGGCCTCCGGCTGCATATCAGAGCCTCAGCAGGCCAGCAGGGGTCGGGATGCCCCCGACACAGGCATGGGACTGCCAGCAGCACTCCAGTGCTTGGGAAAACCATCAGGGAGCCGTACCGCCCCGCCAGCGCCCACCGTGGGGAAAAATTCCCGCATGGAGGGTGGCCCACGGTCTTACCCACAAGGCCGTAAATTTTTTCCGGGCCGGGGCCCCTCTGGCCGAAGGCCCGCACGCATCCGCACCCGCCCACGTGTGCGCCCAAGCCTCCCGGTGGTTTGCCCTTAAATCGCCCCTGCAAAATTACACTTTTTTCCCGGCTTTATGACTGTTTTGGCCTAAACTCCCATTGGGGAGAATTTCTCACACCAGAGGGGCCACACGGTCTTGCACCCCCGCCCCCTGAAACTTTTTCGGGCCGGGGGGTGGGTGGGCCGTAGGCCCTGCACCCGTGCGCCCCTGTGCCCGCTCCTGCGCTCGTGCGTGTGTACGTAGCCAACCGGCAAGATTATCCCGCAAAAAATCACCGTTTTCCCGGTGAAATTCCCCGCTCCTTGGCCAGGATCAGCAGCACGCCCGGGCCAATGACTGAGGCACGCTTGCTGTCTCCTCCCCGGCTGCGGCCCACACCCTGGGCAGTCCGCCGCCGCTGGGCCCGATTTCCACTACGGTCTCATGCTTGCAGCACCGGCAGAACAGCACCAGCCCCTGCGCTCTGGTGGCCTCTGTCAGTTTCAGCAGCTTTCCCCGCCGACAGACCGGGCACATGACCCATGTTCCGCCCATGGTTGTTTTACAAACCAGCTCTGCCACTGTCCCACTCATGCTATCATCTCCTGGTTCAAATTTTTACGCCCGCCGCCGCCCGGGCGTGTATATGCCTGTTCCTGTCTCAGCATAGCGCACCCGGAACGCCGATACAAGGGGCTATCCCTTGATTCTCTAGGGCCTGTTCTAAAGTTATATATACTTACAAGTAAGATATTGAGAGGCCCGCCCAGCCTGCTCTATGGCCGTTTCCGGGCCACTTTGCTGCCGTCTCCAGGAGGGAACACGGTACTTGATATAGCTGTAGCTCCCATACTCTGTAGCCCTCTCCTCCCGCTCCAGGACAAAGCATCCAGGAGGGACGGCCAGGGCCGTATCATCCGGTACAAAGCAGCTCTCTACCACGGGCTTTTCCAAGTTGCGGCTTCTTGTCCACATCTGAGCGCCAACCGGGCGGCCCTCCACGCTCTCCTTGGTCATATACCGGGCCAGGGTGTCATAGTCCCTGTCTCGCACGTATACAAGGTCTATCATATCGCCGTAGGGCCACAGGCTACGTATAGCCTCTATGTCCCGCTCGGTGGCGTTAATCACCAGGTGGTGGTGGAGGCGGGCTGCTCCGTGTTTCTGCTCTGTGGTATAGACGTATTTCAGCACCTGCCCCCGGGCCTTGCGGTGCTCTCGCAGCTGCTTTAGGAACTTCCGCACATTCTTTACAGCCTCCGCCCGTTTGGCCGGAAGATCCGCGTCCCGATATGTAAGCGTAAGAAAGAGATCCTTTCCCTCAAAGTTGGCCGCCAGCAGCATTTCCAGTCTTGCCCGTGCCGTCTTGTCGTTCATGGCCTTCTGTGCGGCGGTGGTCATGCGGGACTTTTCAGCCCTGGCCCGCTCACTGTCCCGTGGCTCGGGAGCGGTATATAAGATTGTCTTGACGATGCAACCCGCTGTAATGGTCTTTTTCCGCTTTGCCATATCGCCGCACCTCTTATCCCGTTTTAGGTATAAAGAAAGAGCCAGAGCATGGCCCCATGGGCGGGATCATCTCCCGCCCGGTCACCGTTGGCTCTGGCTCAGGCGCTGCCCGGAAGGCTCCGGGACGGGCTCAGGCGCTGGCACACTATGCGCTTGCCATCAGTGAGGGCACCGGGACACACCCGGCTCCATATCCTGCACTGGCCTCTAAGGGCTCTGGCAAATGTTGTTTTCCCTCTGTACGATCCCGCTCGGTTACACGCCAAGGGCAGCGCACAGTCTATATAAGTCTCCCCGTGAAAGCCGGTTCAGGCCATCCGCAAACAGCTGCGTACACACCTCGTCCAGCTCAAAGGGAAGCGGATCAGCGTCGGGGTGCTCCGGCTTTACCTCATCCAGAACCACAGTTCTGTACGCCTCTGCACCTCGAAGCACCCCTAGGAAATAGAACCCCCGGAGCAGGAGCAGCCGCTTTGCCCGCTTGTCGGCCACCTGGGTATTTACCTGGGCAAGGGCCTTTGCTACCCGCTTGCCCTCCTCCTCAAATTCGGATAAAATCCCGCCCTCCGCATATGGGGTGTATTCGCTCAGGAACTTCAGTTCCTCATTTTCCAGCAAAATTGTTTGCAGATTTACATTCATGCTCTTTCCGCCTTTCTATGTATGATGGATTCCCCTGGAGGACACCCACAGGCGGGCGCAGGGCAGCGGGGAATGTCCTGCCTGGAGGGGCTGGCGCAGCAGCTCTGACGCCAACGCCTGCCCCTGCTGAGACAGATCCAGCGGGCCTACATACACCGGGCCATACGGCCACGGATGCCCCAGCATATCGGCAGATTCCTTGCCCCTGTTGAGTATGATGCGGTGTACAAGGCTCCCCGCCTGCTCCGTTCCCAGCAGATAAACATACTTGGCAGCCATGCCCTTGGCCCTTCTGAGCGCCGATATGCTGCCTATCCACTGTCTTACCTGCTGCCGTGCCAGCTCACGCGAGCGGGGCCAGGGGCCTGCCTGATAGGTCAGCGTTACCAGCAGATCCCCGCCGGTAAAGTTGGCCGCCAGCGTGCGGGCCAGCCGATCCCGTGAAAGCAGCAGGTTTCTCATCCGCTGCCGCTCTCCAGACTTCGTGCCCCTCTGCTCCATGTGCGTGTCCTCCATTTCTGATAGGCCAGGGCGGAGCGCATACCGCACCACACCCTGGCCTCAGTTCCATAGTCAGTTGATTTCCTTACTCTACGCACTTTCTGATAATGACCATTTCTCCATGAGCGCCTGGATTACCTCATACGTAGGGAGGTTTTCCCCATCCGGCTTGTTGGCCTTTAATTCCGCACGAAAGCCAGGCTGCCGAATCAAAAGGCTCATAAATAAGTACAGCTCTGCTTTTCCTGCATCATCCAGCCGGGAAAGCCACCACTCAAACTCCTGTTCTCGCCTTTTTGTGTCCCAATCCATACTTGACACACTTCTCTCGCAGGTGGTATCACGCTCACGCCTCATGCCGTCCGCCTCCCTTCCTGCCGGTCTCCTGGCCCTTGGGGCTAAGGCTCTCCAACATGAGCCGGACGCCCAGCCGGAAACCGTTCACAAACCCCTGGGATTCATGCTCACTGGCCACGGCCATACACAGCTCCTCCAGGTCTTCCCCGCTGCCCTCTTTGACCGCCCGGCTAAAGGCGTCATACCGCTCATCGGCGGCGGGCAGGTGTATGTACTCCTTTTCGATGTCCGTTACAAACCCGGCGCATACCAGGCGCAAGGTCTCGATTACCTCAAAATTCAATTTGACAATCTCCCTCTGCCTCTGTAAAATAGAGGCGTGAAATACTTGCTTGAACGCTTTGTTTCACCTGCCGTTGGGGTGTTGCTACCACCTCAGCGGCTTTCTTTTTGCCCAAAATCCGCCCGCTCGAGCGGGTGTGCCCTGTCTTATGCGGCCCTCTGGACCGCCTTCTATGGCAGCTTGTCCCTCCCAGACGGGCCAGGAGCAGGGGAACACCGGACAGGAGCACCCCCACCAGCAGGGCAACCAGCCCACCCGGGCGCTCTGTCAGGCCGTCCGCACAGACCGCCAGACCCAGAACCAGGCAGAAGGAGATACCCTCCAGTGCCGATTCCCTCATGCCCTTGCCTTCTTTCGGCCTGCGGCCCTGATATCGGTCACCTTGTCGGGCAGCTGGGCCGGTTCCGGCTCCTCTGTCGTGGCCCCAAGGCTGCGCAGAAGGGCGGGAACATTGATGTAATAGACCCGGCCACTCTTGACGTGGGGCACCGTACCCGCCCAGCATCCCCGGCGCAGATAGTACATGGACAGCCCTGTGGTCTTGCACGCCTGCTCAATGGTCTGGAACGGCGTCTGCTTTTGTGCTGACATGGTTCATTCTCCTTTCCTGTGTCCAAGTTCGACACCATTATTATTCGGATGTGGTCAGGATGTCTTGAACACATACACCTAACCCTGCAGCTATTTTTTCTGCCGTAGATCTAGAGCAAGATTTTCCACCTTTGACGGATGTAATGGTTACCCTGGACACACCCGCTCGCTCGGCAAGCCGCTTTATATTCAAATCCGCCCGAGCAAGTTCAGCCGCAAATTTGACCCTATCGATTCTCACCGTTTTACCCTCTTTTCTTTTGCATTTGATTGAGCTGAGTACAGTATAATTCAATCTTTTGAAAAAGTCAAGCCATTTTATTACTCAACTCTTTATCTTTTGCTTGAACTTTTGTTTATATGTGGTATACTATGGCTAGAGGTGATACAAATGACTACCGGCCAACGAATAAAGAATGCCCGAAAGGCTGCCCGAATGACACAAAAGGAGCTGGGCGAAAAAATAGGCGTCACCTTTCAAGCTGTAGCACAATGGGAAAATGATTTGCGCAAACCAAAATTTGAAACTTTACAGCGCATTGCAGATGCCCTTAATGTTGAAGTAAAGACATTAGATGAACGTTTTACTACTCGTCTTGTTCTTGAAGATTTCTTTAATGATGGATTGCCTCCATCTCGTATGCCTGATTATTTATTTGAAAATTCAGACGGAGCCCTTATAAAAGCCTCTATGGAGACTTCGGTGGGCCAGCTTCTTTATAGCTTTTCAAGTCTCAACGAAATTGGGCAACAAGAGGCTATTCGCCGTGTGGATGAACTAACAGAAGTCCCCAAATATCAACGTAAAGATTTACTAAATAAAGAATAAAGCCCGCTCGGAGCTGCAACTCCAAGCGGGCGGTGCGCACAGTCCCACACCTTCAAATATAGGCCCTGTATGCCTTCTCATTGTACCACACGGGGCCGGGAAAGGAAATGATTTTATGCCTTCCACCCGGAAAATGACCAACAAGGCAGGGAATTCCTTCTATGAGATCCGGGTCAGCCGTGGCCGGAGCGCAGCTCCTCTGTCCATGCGGTGGTATCCACCCGCAGGCTGGGGCCAGCGGGCCATAGACCGGGAACTCTCCAAGGTTGCCGCCGACTTTGAGCGCCGTTGCCAGGCCGGGGAGATTATCAGCCGGTCAGAGCGGCACGAGCGGGAAACTGAGGCCCGGCGGGCCGCCGCCAGGATCCAGACCCTGAAGCAGTACAGCGAGGACGTTTTCATGCCCGCCAAGACCATTTCCATCTCAGAGAACAGCCGAAGCAGCTTCCAGGGGATGCTTGACAAGTGGATCTATCCCGCCCTGGGGGATCTGAAGCTGCCGGACATTACCCCCGCCAATATTACCGCTCTGCTGCTGTCCATGCAGGCCCAGGGCAAGGCCCACGCAACAGTGGTGAAGTGCTATACCATCCTGAACAGCCTGTTCAAAATGGCCTTTCTGACTGATACCATCCCCAAGAATCCCATGCACAAGGTGGAACGCCCCAAGCCCAGAAAGGACGAAGCCCGGCACGATGAGGTAGAGGCCTACACTGTGGAGGAGGTGCGCCATATCCTGTCCTGTCTGGACAAGGAGCCGCTCAAATGGCGGGTGCTGGTGCGGCTGCTCATTGACACAGGTATACGCCGCGGCGAGTGCTGCGGCCTCCAGTGGAAGGACATAGACTTCCAGGAGAACACCGTCACGATCTGCGGAAACCTCTGCTATACCCCACAGAAGGGGGTATACCTGGACACCCCCAAGAACGGGCGGAGCCGTACCGTTGATGTGGATCCAGATATCATGGCCCTGCTGCGGGCACTCCGCTCGGAGCAGGCCGCCCAGGCTATCAGCTCCTATGTCTTTACCCAGGACGGCAGCCCGGAGCCTATACACCCTCAGAGCCCCACACGTTACCTGAAGAAGTTCTCCAAACGCTACCATGTCCCAGACCTGCACCCCCACAAGCTGCGCCACACCTTTGCCAGTATCGCCATCACGAGCGGGGCGGACGTGGCCAGCGTGTCTGAGAAGCTGGGCCATAGTGATAAGGCGGTCACGCTGCGGATGTATACCCACGCCGATCAGGAAAGTATAAAGCGGGCAAGCCAGATTTTCCGGGACGCCCTCAAACAGGACACGAAAAAAGCCGGGCAGGGTTGACCTGTCCGGCTCCGTTTTTTGCCCCCGTCTGGGTTTTTGTCTGGTTTTTTCCGCCGCTCAATCTGCTGGAAGAAAAAACAAAAAGCCCCAAAGCCTTGCGGCTCTAGGGCTTCATGTGGAGCTGCTATCCGGATTTGAACCGGAGACCTCATCCTTACCAAGGATGCGCTCTACCGACTGAGCTATAGCAGCATAATGGCGACGCGGAAGGGACTTGAACCCTCGACCTCCGGCGTGACAGGCCGGCGTTCTAACCAACTGAACTACCGCGCCATCGTGATATCTATATCCACAGCAAAGGCTGAATATTTGTTTGGCAGGGGCAGAAGGATTCGAACCCTCGGCACTCGGTTTTGGAGACCGATGCTCTACCAGCTGAGCTATACCCCTAAATGGTGGGCCTTCACGGGCTCGAACCGTGGACCGGCCGGTTATGAGCCGGCTGCTCTAACCAACTGAGCTAAAGGCCCATACCGATCCAACTGTCTTAAAAAGAGGCTCGCCGTCACGCTTGTGGCGGCGAGCCACATTGTTTGGCTCCCCCTGTTGGACTCGAACCAACGACCCTGCGGTTAACAGCCGCATGCTCTACCGACTGAGCTAAGGAGGAATGTAAAAGGGTCCGGTCTGGTCAGACCAGACCCTTCTTTATGTTGGCGTTACCTATCTTCCCGGTCCGTCTCCAGACAAGTATTTTCGGCGCAGGTGAGCTTAACTTCCGTGTTCGGGATGGGAACGGGTGGACCCTCACCGCAATCAACACCAACTTACTTTCTTTTGAAAAAGAAAGTAAGCAAAGAAAACTTCGTCTGAACTTTTCTCTCCTTACCGTCTTTCTCAACGATAAGTCATTATATTCTATTTTGTTCTCACTGTCAAGACCAATTTTTAAAAAATTGGTGACCCGTGCGGGAATCGAACCCACGTTTGCGGCGTGAGAGGCCGCCGTCTTAGCCGCTTGACCAACGGGCCATTGGTGCGCCTTCACGGATTCGAACCGGGGACCCACTGATTAAGAGTCAGTTGCTCTACCAGCTGAGCTAAAGGCGCATCTGGAGCTTTGTCAGCACCCTCAAAACCGAACAATGCAGTCTCAGTATCAGGCAAGCGCCTGCAATCATCATGTTAAGGTCAAGCCCTCGGCTTATTAGTATCGGTCAGCTGCACGCGTTACCGCGCTTCCACCTCCGACCTATCAACGTCATAGTCTACGACGTGC
>NZ_NFIB01000042.1:0-15816 GCF_002159385.1 Flavonifractor sp. An52 | reverse complement strand
TGGCAATCCGTTTCCTCGGCAAAAGGGGCGGATTCCCACGAAAAACGGCCGCCCACCGGGCGGCCGTTTTTCTCGGAATGACGGGTCTTTGTACGAGCTGCGCATTTTGCAACAGGCCCGCTTTCTTATTTCTGAGACTCTGGCAGCCCCTTCAGACGGAACCGCCGGCGGTCGGCCTCCAGCATCCCTTCCCTCTGTAACTGACCGATGGTGCGGGATAGTGCGCTTCGATCCACACAGAGGTAGTCCGCCAGCGCCTGGCGGTCAAAGGGCACCACCACCGTGGTCCGACCGGTGCGGGCTGCCTCCTCCTCCAGGTAGGAGAGCAGCCGCTCCCGAATAGTTCGTCCTGAGAGGTGATCCAGTTTCCCCGTGAGAAACAGATTTTTCTCCGCCAGCACCCACAGCAGGTTGTGGATCAGTTTTCCGTGGGCTCCGCAGGCCGAGGCACAGGGGGTAGATAGCCGCCTGCAATCCAGCAGCAGCACCGCCGTATCGGCTGTGGCGGTAACGGTGACCGGTAAACTCTCCGCCCCGGCACAGGCATAGGACTCGGCAAACAGCCGTCCTGGCCCCATCTCCCCCATCACGATCCGCTGCCCGTCAGGTCGGATGCGGCTCACCTGCACCTGACCGGCCAGCACTACGCCCAAATGGGTAGCTGGATCTCCCGCTCGAAGCACCGCAGTCCCCCGCGGATACCGCCGCACACCGCCGCCCATACAATCCAGCAGAGCAAACAGCTCCTCCTCTTCCATTCCGCGAAACAGCGCCGTCCGGCGCAGCGCTCCCCCATATTCCCGCATGGATGCCCTCCATTGAAGTCCTCGGCTCCTCACCTGATTTCTCTGTTATCCTATCAGATGTCCCTTCGAAATACAAGGAACTCTTGCAATACCAGGCCAGAACTGGTAAGATGGAACTACTCCATAAGAAACGGTGGGTGAAACCATGATGGTCTATTTCTCCCTGGGCGCTCTGTTCATCATCCTGGGCCTGATTTTCCTTCTGATCCCCTTTGAAAAACTGCAAACCGTTTTTCGGCGGATGCGCTCCAGCATCACTACAAAAGTGGGTGGAGCTGTGCTCCTGGTAGCCGGAATCGTTACCATGATTATGGGTCTGCTCCAGTAATATCTATGCGCCGGTGTGTTTTCTCCACCGGCGCACCTTTTTTGATCGTTTTTGCTTGCTTCCTATCTTGAGTTTTCTTTTTTAGCTGGATTTTACCAGAGGACGCCCCGATCAATTCGTCAGACTGTCTAAAAATCAGTCTGATTTTTTGTGTGTAAACTTGATTGATTATGATTGACTATGATTGTTATCAGTGCTATATTGAAGTCACAAGATAGAACAGTCATTTTCAATCAAACTAGAGCATAGAGGAGGGA
Organism: Flavonifractor sp. An52; assembly: GCF_002159385.1. NCBI lineage: Bacteria > Bacillati > Bacillota > Clostridia > Eubacteriales > Oscillospiraceae > Flavonifractor > Flavonifractor sp. An52. Next base: position 14,425 of record NZ_NFIB01000042.1, on the reverse strand, counting down.
TTCTCAATGTTGGCAGAGCAGCGTTTTGAAACCATCCTACAGGAACTGACCAACAGCAGGGCTGCCAGCGTAACGCGTCTGTGCGAGCTCACCGGCGCATCAGAGGCCACCATCCGGCGGGATCTTACCATTCTGGCCCGCCAGGGCAGACTAAACAAGGTACACGGCGGAGCGGTTCTGACCAGCAGCACCTTTCAAGGGGAAGAACCGGACGTAACCACCAAGTCCCTGCTCCACCGGGATGAAAAAGATCTCATCGCCCATTATGCCGCCGAGCTTATCAACAATGACGACGTGGTCTACCTGGACGCAGGTACCACCACGGTACGGATGCTGGAGTATTTAAAGGGCTCCCGCGCCACCTTTGTCACCAACGGTATTGCCTGCGCCCAACGGCTGATGGAACTGGGGCTGCGCGGCTATGTGTTGGGCGGCTATCTTAAGCCGGGCACCTGGGCTGTGGTGGGCACCGGCGCGTTGGAGGAGCTTGGTAAGTATAACTTCACCAAGGCCTTCCTGGGCATTAACGGCATTACCATCCGTCAAGGCTTCACCACCCCCGACCCGGAGGAGGCCGCCATCAAGACCAAAGCCGCCGAGCAGTCCTACCTCACCTTTGTACTGGCCGACAGCAGCAAATTTGAGTTGGTATCCACTGTGACTGTACTTCCTCTGGAAAAGGCCACTATCATTACCGAGCATCTGCCCGATCCCAGCTATCTGGAACACACGGTGATCAAGGAGGTATCCGCATGATCTATACAGTAACCTTTAATCCCGCTCTGGACTATGTGGTTTGGATGGACGCTCTCCGTCCGGGCCAGATCAACCGCACTCAGAGCGAGGAGATCCAGTATGGCGGCAAGGGCATCAACGTGTCCACTGTTTTGTCCGCCTTGGGTGTGGAAAACGTAGCACTTGGTTTCCTGGCCGGCTTCACCGGCCGGGCCCTGGAGGAGGGTCTTCGGAGCCAGGGCATCCGCACCGACTTCATCTGGCTTCCCGATGGGCTGACCCGCATCAATGTCAAGGTCAAGGGAGGCGACGAGACCGAGATCAACGGCCAAGGTCCTACCATCGGGCCGGTGGCTCTGCGGTCTCTGCAAGATAAGCTGGACCGACTGGAGGCCGGGGACATCCTGGTGATCTCCGGCTCCGTGCCTGCCGCCCTGTCTCACGACGTGTACGAGCAGATTCTGGCCCGGCTGGAAGACCGGGGGATTCAGTTTGTGGTGGACAGCACCCGTGATCTGCTGTGCAGCGCACTCCCCTATCACCCCTTCCTTATCAAACCCAACAATCTCGAGCTGGGTGAGATTTTCGGGAAGACTCCTGTCACCGATACCGAGATCCGGCACTGCGCCGCTCAGCTGCAGGCCAAGGGTGCCCGCAACGTACTGGTCTCCATGGCAGGAGACGGCTCCCTGCTGGTGGACGAGCGGGGAAACTGCCACCGTCTGGGCGTACCTAAGGGTAAAGTCCGCAACTCGGTGGGAGCCGGTGACTCCATGGTAGCTGGCTTCCTGGCCGGCTGGCTGGAAACTGGCGACTACGCCTATGCCCAGCGTCTGGGCGCTGCTGCCGGTTCCGCCACTGCCTTTGCCGACGGACTGGCCACCAAAGAACAAATCATGGCACTGATCCATACCTTCTAAATCAGAAAGGAGCTCACTACCATGCGCATCATCGATCTGCTGAGCCCGGAAAAAATCGCACTGGGAGCGTCTGCCGCCGATAAGGAAGGCGCCATCGATCTGCTGGTGGACCTGCAAAGCAAAAGTGGCTGTCTCACCGATCGGGAGACCTATAAGCAGGCCATTCTGGCTCGTGAGTCCCAGACCAGCACCGCCATTGAGATGGGCATTGCCGTGCCCCACGCCAAAAGCGCCTGCGTCAAATCCCCCAGTCTGGCCGCCTGCATTCTGAAAGAGGGCGTAGATTACGGAGCCATGGACGGCCAGCCCTCCGACCTCTTCTTCATGATTGCCGCTCCCATGGACGGGGATCTGCATTTGGAGATCCTCTCCCACCTGATGGTGCTGCTGATGGATTTCAACTTTGTCAGCGAGCTGCGCGCTGCCTCTGACCCCAAAACCTTCATGGAAGTCATCGATAAATACGAGGCTGCCAAATTCCCTGAAGAGGTCCCTGCAGAAACCCCCGCCTCCGTTGTTGAAAGCCCCTCAGCCGGTCCCCGCATCCTGGCAGTCACCGCCTGCCCCACCGGCATTGCCCACACCTATATGGCTGCCGAGGCTCTGGAGAAAAAGGGCAAAGAGATCGGCATCTCCGTCAAGGTGGAAACCCAGGGCTCCGGCGGCGCCAAAAACATTCTGACCCAGGCAGAGATCGATACCTGTGACGGCATCATCATTGCCGCCGACAAAGAGGTTGATCTGGCCCGCTTTAACGGCAAGCCCGTCCTGCGGGTGCCCGTCTCCGATGGCATCCACAAGCCGGAGGAGCTGATCCGTCAGGCGCCCAACGCCCCCATCTATCATCACGCCGGCCAGGTGGTTCAGGAGACCTCCAATGAAAGCCTTGGCCGCAAGCTGTACAAGCAGCTGATGAACGGCGTCAGCCATATGCTGCCTTTCGTGATCGGCGGCGGCATTCTCATCGCTCTGGCCTTCCTGCTGGACGACGCCTCCATTGACTACGCCAACTTCGGCACCAACACCCCCATTGCCGCATGGTTCAAAAACATCGGCGGCGTGGCCTTCAACTTCATGCTGCCCATTCTGGCCGGTTACATCGCCATGTCCATTGCCGACCGCCCCGGCCTGATGGTCGGCTTTGTGGGCGGCGCACTGGCCGTGTCCGGCGCTACCTTCGCCTCCCCCTCCGGCACTTCCGTCTCCGCAGGTTTCCTTGGCGCGCTCATTGCCGGTTTTGCCGGCGGCTACCTGATGCTGGGTATGCGGAAGGTCTGCGACAAGCTGCCCCGGGCATTGGAGGGCCTCAAACCCATCCTGATCTACCCCGTGGTGGGACTTCTCATCATTGGCCTGTTTATGTGCCTCATCAATCCCATTGTGGGCGCCATCAACACCGCCCTGTACTCCGGTCTGGAGGCCATGGGCGAGGGCAGCAAGATCGTGCTCGGTATCGTACTGGCCGGTATGATGGCCGTGGATATGGGCGGTCCCTTCAATAAAGCCGCTTATGTGTTTGGTACCTCCACCCTGGCCACCATGGCCGCCGGACAGGGCTCCGATATCATGGCTACCGTCATGATCGGCGGCATGGTGCCCCCCATCGCCATTGCTCTGGCCACCACCTTCTTCCGCAACCGTTTCACCGAGGATGAGCGCAAGTCCGGCGTGGTCAACTACATCATGGGCCTGTGCTTCATCACCGAGGGTGCCATTCCCTTCGCCGCCAGCGATCCTCTCCGTGTCCTGCCCGCCTGCATTGTGGGCTCCGGTGTGGCCGGCGCTCTGTCCATGGCCTTTGGCTGCGCCCTCCCCGCACCTCACGGCGGCATCTTCGTCTTCCCCGTCATGACCAATATCCTGGGCTATGTGGTCGCCCTTGTGGTGGGCTCTCTGGTCGGCATGATTCTGCTGGGCCTGCTCAAAAAGAAAAAGGCTTAACCAAATTATCACCTCATCCATCCCATTTGACTGAATACAGAAAGGAAGTATTACTATGGTTACCGCTAAGACTAAGATCGTCAATCCCCAGGGTATGCATATGCGTCCCGCTCAGCTCTTTGTCAATACCATGGCCAAGTACAAGAGCGACGTCACCATCGTTTTCAACGGCAAGAACATCAACGCCAAGAGCATCATGCATCTGATGGCCGCCTGCATCAAGCAGGGCAGCGAGATCGAGATCCAGTGCTGCGGCGAGCAGGAGGCCGACGCTCTGAAGGCCGCTGTGGAGCTGGTGGAATCCGGTCTGGGCGAGTGATCGCCCGGACCCCCGAACCGACAAACAGGAGGAGACCGCTATGATCTTACGGGGCATCGCCGCTTCGGACGGAATCGGCATCGGTAAGGCCGTCTGCGTCCGGGAGCAAAGTCTGGACTACTCCGCCGTGAAATACGGCGGCAAAGAGGTAGAGAAAGATCGGCTCCAGGCAGCTATCACCCAGTTTAACGAGAAGACCACCGCCATGGCGGAGCACATCCGGGCACAGGTGGGAGAAAAGGAATCCGAGATCCTCACCGGCCAGATCATGATGCTGAGCGACCCCTTTATGCAGAGCCAGATGGAGGAGGTCATTGATGCCGGCCAGTGCGCCGAGGCAGCGGTGGATCAGGTGTGCACCATGTACGCCGAGATGTTCGCCGGAGTGGATGACGAGCTCATGCGCCAGCGCGCCACCGATGTGCGGGACATCCGCAGCCGGATGCTGGCCATCCTGCTGGGGGTCACCGGCGTGGATGTGAGTCATCTGCCCGCAGGCAGTGTGCTGGTAGCCCATGATCTGACGCCCTCCATGACGGTGGGCCTGGACAAGGAGCACGTTGCCGCCATCCTTACCGAGGTGGGCGGCCGGACCAGCCACTCCGCCATCCTTGCACGGGCCCTGGAGCTGCCCGCCGTACTCAGCGTGCCCCGGGTCATGGAGCAGCTGAAGGACGGTGACAGCGTCATCGTGGACGGCAGCGAAGGGACCGCCATGGTCAACCCGGACCAGCGCACTCTGGCCGAGTATCTGGCCAAGCAGGAGGAGTTCCTCCGCAGAAAGGCCCTGCTGGCTGTCTACCGGGACCGGGAGACCGTGGATGCCGAGGGCAACCGTTATGCCCTGTACTCCAACATCGGCTCCCCCGCGGAGGCTGGCGCAGCCGCGGAAGCTGGCGCCGAGGGCATCGGCCTGTTCCGCACCGAGTTCCTGTTCATGGACCGGAACAGCGTGCCTACTGAAACTGAACAGTATGAGGCCTATTTGGCTGTTTCCCGCATCATGGCGGGCAAAGAGGTCATCATCCGCACCCTGGATGTAGGCGGCGACAAGGCGGTAGAGTACCTGGGGATGGCACACGAGGACAACCCCTTCCTGGGCCACCGGGCCATCCGCTACTGCCTGGACAACCCCGACCTGTACAAGGTCCAGCTTCGGGCCCTGCTGCGGGCAGGCGCTGAGGAAAAGAACATCAAGATTATGCTGCCCCTGGTCACCTCTCTGGAGGAGATCCGCGGCGCCCGGGCTCTGTTGGAGACCTGCAAGGCCGAGCTGGAAGCTGAGGGTCTGCCCTACCACAAGGACATCCCCCTGGGTATCATGGTGGAGACTCCCGCTGCCGCCCTCATCGCCGACCTGTTGGCACGGGAGTGCGACTTCTTCTCCATCGGTACCAATGACCTGACCCAGTACACCATGGCGGTGGATCGGGGCAATGCCCAGGTGGAAAATCTGTACACCGCCTTCCATCCCGCTGTGCTCCGTTCCATCCGCAGCGTGATTACCGCGGCAAAAGAGGCTGGTATTCCGGTGGGTATGTGCGGCGAGGCTGCCGCCGATCCCCGACTCATCCCCCTGCTCATGACCTGGGGACTGGATGAGTTTTCCGTCAGTTCCTCTGCTGTACTGGCCACCCGTGCCCAGATCCATCACTGGCACGCTGCCCAGGCGGCCCAGGTAACCCAAGAGGCCATGAGCCTGTCCACCGCCTCCGGCGTGGAGGGTTATCTCCAGTCCGCAGTCAAAGACTAAACCTATCCTTTTTCCTTCTTCCTCATCAAACAGAGCGGCCCCCGGCTTTTGCCGGGGGCCGCTCCGTCATGATCCAACACTTAAGGAAGCCGGTTTTGTTCACCCCAGTCACACATCTGGTCCAAAATTGGAATCAGTGACCGCCCCCGCTCCGTAAGGCTGTACTCCACCTTGGGCGGAATCTGGGGGTACTCCTCCCGATGGATCAGCTGGTCTGCCTCCAGCTCCTTCAGGGTGGAGCTGAGGGTTTTATAGGAGATCCCAACAATATATTTTTTCATCTCATTAAACCGGACCACCCCGAAGCACATGAGCGTATAGAGAATGGTCATCTTATATTTTCCGCTGATCAGCGACAGAGTATAGCTGAAACCCGTATCGGCCAGCCGGGCGGCAGAAATACAACTCTTGTATGTTTCCGGTTCTCTCATGGAACGCTCTCCTTCAGGTTAGTATTGAACCTCAATGCAAGTATCGCACTTTTATGTGCGTACTTGTTCTTTCGCCTGTTCTTGCTATGATTGTAGTATCCAGTTCCGGGAAAGTCAATCCCGCATATATGAGGAGGAACATTATGGGCAAGAATGTGGTTGTAATTACAGGCAGTCCCCGCAAAAACGGGAACAGCTTCGCTTTGACTGAGAGCTTCATCAAAGCCGCGGAGGAAAAAGGCCACACCGTCACCCGATTTGACGCTGCCATGATGAACATCGGTGGCTGCCGGGCCTGCGAGACCTGCTTTCGGACAGGCAAGGCCTGTAGCTTTGACGATGATTTCAACACCATCGCCCCCGCCATTCTGGCAGCTGATGCCATTGTCTTTACCATGCCGGTATATTGGTACTCCATCCCCGCCCAGATCAAAGGCGTTATCGACCGGCTCTATTCCCTGGTGATCGGAGGCAAAAACATCGCCGGAAAGGAGTGCGCCCTGATCGCCTGCTGTGAGGAGAAGGAACTGTCTGTCCTGGATGGGGTTCGCATCCCAATGGAGCGCACCGCCGCGCTGAATCAGTGGACCATGGTGGGTGAAGTACTGGTGCCTGGCGTACTGAACCCAGGCGACGTAAACAAGACCGACGGCTGCCGGCAGGCGGCCGCCCTGGCAGATCGGATTTGACCAGTGTCACAGGTTTCCTGATTTTCTGAATAAGCTTAAAAAGGCTTCCCTGCGCTGTCGTGCAGGGAAGCCTTTTTGTGTTCTGAACGATTGGACCAGCTCAGTAGCCCTGAGGGGTCTGGCCCTTTACCAGCTTGACGATGGCGGAAGTACCCAGGCGGTCGGCGCCCAGGTTGATGAAGTCCTCAGCATCCTGAAGGGTGCGGATGCCGCCAGCGGCCTTGATACGCACCTGGGGACCCACGTTGGCCTTGAAGAGGGCCACATCCTCCCGGGTAGCGCCGCCGGTAGAAAAGCCGGTGGAGGTCTTGATATAGTCGGCCCCCGCCTCGGTGACGATCTGGCACATCTTTACCTTCTCCTCCTGGGTGAGCAGGCAGGTCTCCACGATGACCTTCAGGATACGCCCCTGGCAGGAGGCTTTGATAGACTTGATCTCCTCCAGCAGGTCATCCCACCGCTGGTCCTTGACCCAGCCGATATTGATGACCATATCAATCTCATCAGCGCCATTGCGAATAGCGTCCTCAGTCTCAAAGACCTTAACAGCGGTGGTGGAGTAGCCGTTGGGGAAACCAATGACGGTGCAGATCTTCAAATCATTTCCCACATAGTCAGCTGCCTGCTTGACAAAAGAGGCGGGGATGCAGACGGAGGCACACTCGTACTTCAGGCCATCGTCACACACGGCCTTGATCTGCCCCCAGGTAGACTCCTGCTTGAGCAGCGTGTGGTCACAGTGGGCCAGAATCTCCTTTACGTCCATGTCAAATCTTCCTTTCTTTGGGCGTTATTTTACCTCGATCAGCTCATAGGCACGGGTACCCACACCGATCTTTTCACAGTGCGCCAGACAAACCTTCCAGTCAGTTTCCGGCATACTGTTGATAAAGTGATCATGGTGGTCGCAGAATCCGGGCTGATGCATCTGTTCATCCAGTGCGGAGCCGGGGATGGGAGCCTGACGCAGGCAGGCGTCGGCACAGGCCTGATCCAGCGCCACGGCATCGAAGGAAGCAAACATCCCCACATCAGGCAGGATGGGCAGATCATTCTCTCCATGGCAGTCACAGTAGGGGGACACATCGATGACCAGGCTGATATGGAACTGGGGACGGCCGTCCACCACTGCCTTGGCGTATTCCGCCATACGGCAGCTCAGCTCCTCCATGGCGGCGTCGTAGCCCGCGTGGATGGCGTCGGCGTTGCACACTGCGATGCAGCGGCCGCAGCCCACACACTTATTCTGATCAATGGAAGCCTTCCGGTCCTCCCCGTAGGAGATAGCATCATGGGCACACTGGGCGGAACACTTCCGGCAGCCTACGCAGTGCTTCTGATTGACCACCGGCTTACCCTGAGCGTGCTGCTCCATCTTGCCCCGGCGGGAACCGCAGCCCATGCCCAGGTTCTTAATGGCGCCGCCAAAGCCGGTCTGCTCATGACCCTTGAAGTGGGACAGAGAAATGATTACATCAGCCTCCATAATGGCCTTGCCGATCTTGGCCGTGGTGATGTGCTCCGCACCTTCCACAGGCACCTCCACATCATCGTTACCACGCAGGCCGTCGCCGATAATAACCTGACAGCCGGTAGACAGCGGAGAGAAACCATTCTCAAAAGCGGCATCCAGATGCTCCAGGGCATTCTTCCGCCGACCGGGATACAGGGTGTTGCAGTCGGTCAGGAAGGGCACGCCGCCCAGACTCTTTACCACATCCGCAACCACTTTCGCGTAGTTGGGCCGCAGAAAGGCCAGATTGCCCGGCTCTCCGAAGTGCATCTTGATGGCCACCAGCTTGTGGTCAAAATCGATCTCGCCGATCCCGGCAGTGCGGATCAGCTTCTCCAACTTATTCAGCAGGTTTTTCCCAGGCTGACAGCGCAGGTCAGAGTAGTATACCTTTGCCTGTTCCATAGGTGTAACATTCCTCCCAGTTTACACTGTAATGTTTATTCAACTTATTTTATACCGGTTTTCCTGGAACCGCAAGTGCTTTTCTTGTGCACGCCTTTTTCGCCACCCCACTTTGAAAGGTGCCCCCTGTGTTCTTTCATCTGCGCTTTATTTTTGCATTATGTTACCGAAAACCTGATAGTTTCCTTTTTCTTCTTTTCCCCATTGTGGAAATCTCTGTGGATATGTGGACAAATTCATCCATAAATCAGGTGTCTCTATTCTGGCCCTCATATTTCCACCTCTCATATATTTAATTATGTAAACTATTATTCTATTTTGATTGCCCTTTTAGAGTGTCGTTTTTCCCAGGTTTACTGCAAATATCAGCACCCATTTTTCATTCGTCTTTTTCCCTGGCCAAATCGACGAACCTATTCTTGCAGCAACTCCTTCATTTTTTCACCTATAGAGCAGCTTCATACCGCACATCCTAACTTCGGGGTGATATGATGAGAGCATATTACAGGGATCTTTATGTCCTGTTTCGCCACGATTCCAGAGCGCAGGAATACTTTGACCACCTGCCCGCTCATGTACAGGACCGCATCAGCGCTCAATACCGCCAGATTGACTCCATGGACCAGCTGGAGCGCTTTGCTGCCCGTTACCACGCGCCCCTCTTTCCTCTGGAGGGTATCGGCGGGCAAACCTTTCTTCCTCCGCCGGTGCAGCCATAGGTCTGCACATTGCTTTGCATCGGGCGTTCTTCTGTGCTATAATGTGACAAAGCACAAAAGGAGGCCGTTATCATGGAATTGACCCGCGCGCAGGCCCTGGACCTGCTGAAAACATACAATAAGGAACCCTTCCATCTCCGTCACGCCTTTACCGTAGAGGCTGTCATGGGCTGGTTTGCCCGTCAGCTGGGCTATGAGACGGAAGCTGACTTCTGGGCCACAGCAGGACTCCTCCACGATCTGGACTTTGAGCAGTATCCCGACGAGCACTGCGTCAAGGTCCGGGAGATCATGGAGGAGCAAGGCCTGGACCCCGCCCTCATCCACGCGGTGGTCAGCCACGGCTGGGGTATGACCGAGGGCAACGCAGAGCCGGAGCACCAGATGGAGAAGGTTCTCTTTGCTGTCGACGAGCTCACCGGCCTGATCGGGGCTGCCGCCCTCATGCGTCCCTCCAAGAGCGTGCAGGATATGGAGTTATCCAGTCTGAAAAAGAAGTACAAGGACAAACGCTTTGCCGCCGGCTGCTCCCGGGAAACCATCGCCCAGGGCGCCCAACTGCTGGGCTGGGAACTGAACGACCTGCTGGAGCGCACCCTTCAGGCCATGAAGGACTGTGAGGCCTCCATTGAGGCCCAGTGCGCCGACCTTTAAGCGTACTGATCCAAGGACCTGCTGCCCCTCCCGACAGCAGGTCCTTCTTTTTTCTTTATTCATATTATTTTGCTAGGATTTTCACCTCATCTATGATATACTGTTAGCTGTTGTATCCCCACAGAAAAAAGGAGCGTAGCATACCCATGGACCTGATATTGACAGACTGCCCCCTCTCTTCCTTGCCCGCAGGTAGTGATTTGCGGCTGGTCAACGTGGCGGAACAGGCGATTGCCCCCTGCGTGGGCTGCTTTGGATGCTGGATCAAGACGCCAGGCCGCTGCGTCATTCGGGACGACGCCCCGTCCATCTATCCGGATATTGCCCGCTGTGACCGGCTGCTGGTGGTCAGTCATCTGTTCCTGGGCTGCTATGATCTGCCCATGAAGCGGTTGATGGAGCGTTCCCTACCCAATCAGCAGGCCTTTATCCGCCTTCACCACGGAGAAAGTCACCACGTCCAGCGTGCCGTGAAGCCAAAGGAACTGACGGTGGTGGCTTACGGCGCCCAGGATGAGGAGGAGCAGGCCGTGTTCGACCGCTGGTTGACCCGCAATGCCCTGAATACGCTGGCGGAGCACTATACCATTCACTTCGCAGATTCCCAGGCCCAGGCGGAAGAGCTGGCCGGAAAGGTGGTACAGACATGGGCAAACTGATGATTATCAACGGCAGCCCCCGGGCCCCTAAATCCAACTCCAAGCAATACATTCAGGCCTTTTTGTCCGCCTGGTCCGGCTCATATGAACAGTACAGCGTACTCCAGCGGCAGCACACCGCCTGCCTGGAACAGTTGAGGGAATGCTCCGACCTGCTGCTGGTTTTTCCCCTCTATACCGATGGCCTACCTTCCGGTCTGATGGAATTTTTGAAGGCCATGCTGGAGCAACCTACCGCCCCCCTTACCGTCCATGTGATCATTAACTGCGGCTTTCGGGAGCCCCATCAGAACGATGTGGCGATAGACATGATCCGGCTCTTCTGTAAACGGGGCGGGCATAAGCTGGGAAGTGTTCTGCGGATGGGCTGCGGCGAGGCCTTCCCCACCACTCCGTTTATGGGGATGGCTCGTCGAAAGATCCAAAAGCTGGCCCGATCCATTCAAAAAGGCCGCTCTGTTCAGCTTTCCATCACCATGCCGTTGACAAAGGGATTGTTCCTGCGGGCCGCCAACCGGTACTGGCTGAGCCGGGGCGCGCAATTCGGGAACTCCCAGACCCAGATGGCCGCCATGGATATCGAAGGCCCGTAAGGTATAATGGGGCGCGGCTCTGTATATACTGACTCCAGGTGATACAATATGAAACAAGTTCCCTGGAAAATCTATGCCCTGTTTATCCTCGTTACGGAGGGAGTGGGCTTTCTCTCCGGCTGGCTCACCCGGGACGGAGCTCAGGCTTACAGTCAGTCCATTATACAGCCGCCTCTGTCCCCGCCTGCCATCGTCTTTCCCATTGTCTGGCGCATCCTCTTTGCCCTGATGGCCATTGCTGCCGCCCGGATCTGGCTCTCACCGCCGTCGGATCTCCGAACCCGGGGGCTGGTGCTCTACGCCGTACAACTGGTCTTTAATTTCTTCTGGAGCATCCTGTTCTTTAATCTCCAAGCCTTCGGTTTTGCCCTTATTTGGCTGGTGGTGCTATGGGCACTGATCCTTTGGCTGTTCCTCACCTTCCGCAAGATTGACCCCATTGCCGCCTGGCTGCTGTTCCCCTACCTGCTGTGGGTGAGTTTTGCCGCCTACCTTAACCTAGGCGTTTGGTATCTCAATCGATAAAAAAATCCGGCAGGCATGGCCTGCCGGATTTTCTATTCAGTTCTTGCCAAAAAACAGCTTCATATCCTCTTCCACGGTACCAATGCCGGCGATACCAAAGTTGTCCACCAGCACCTTGACCACATTGGGGCTGAGGAAGGCGGGCAGTGTGGGCCCCAGGTGGATGTTTTTCACACCCAGGTACAACAACGCCAGCAGCACGATGACCGCCTTCTGCTCATACCAGGCGATGTTGTACACGATAGGCAGGTCGTTGATATCGTCCAGCCCAAAAACCTCCTTCAGCTTCAGGGCAATGACCGCCAGAGAGTAAGAGTCGTTGCACTGGCCCGCGTCCAGCACCCGGGGAATTCCACCGATGTCCCCCAGGTCCAGCTTGTTGTACTTGTACTTGGCGCAGCCGGCAGTGAGGATCACCGTGTCCCGAGGCAGGGCCTTGGCAAACTCGGTGTAGTAGTTCCGGCTCTTGGCCCGACCGTCACAGCCTGCCATCACCACAAACTTTTTGATGGCGCCGCTCTTAACAGCCTCCACTACCTGGTCGGCCAGGGCCAGCACCTGAGCATGGGCAAAGCCGCCCACGATCTCGCCGGTCTCGATCTCCTCAGGGGGAGCGCATTTCTTTGCGTGCTCGATGAGGGCGGAGAAGTCCTTCTTCTCCCCTACACCGCCGGTGATGTGCTTGCAGCCGGGGAATCCGGTGGCTCCGGTGGTATACAGCCGGTCCTTGTAGCTCTCCTTGGGCGGCACGATGCAGTTGGTGGTCATGAGGATGGGGCCATGGAAGGACTCAAACTCCTCCTTCTGCTTCCACCAGGCATTGCCGTAGTTGCCCACAAAGTTGGAATATTTCTTGAAGGCGGGGTAGTAATGGGCAGGCAGCATCTCCGAGTGGGTATACACATCCACGCCGGTGCCCTGGGTCTGCTCCAGCAACTGCTCCAGGTCTTTCAGATCGTGGCCGGATACCAGAATACCCGGATTCTTGCCCACGCCGATGTTGACCCTGGTAATCTCCGGATTGCCGTAGGCCCCAGTGTTAGCCTTATCCAGCAGGGCCATGCCCTGAACGCCGTATTTGCCGGTCTCCAGAGTCAGGGCCACCAGGTCGTCGGCGGTGAGGCCGTCATCCAGGGTAGCCGCCAGAGCCCGCTGAAGGAAGGCGTCCACCTCGTCATCGTCCTGCATCAGCGCATTGGCGTGCTTGGAGTAGGCGGACAGGCCTTTGAGGCCGTAGGTAATGAGCTCCCGCAGAGAGCGAATGTCCTCATTTTCAGTAGACAGTACTCCCACCTGGGCAGCCTTGACCGTCCAATCCCCGGAGCCGTCCCACAGGGCGGCCTCAGGCAGGCTCTCCCGTTCCTTTACCCGGGCCAGCAAATCCGTCTTGGCCTCAAGGGTGGCACGGATGCGGGCCTCAATGGCCTCTTTATCAAAATTAGCATTGGTGATGGTGGTAAACAAATTCAGGGTGATGAGGTGATTGACCGACCGCTCCACCGGCAGGCCCTGCGCCCGCAGGGCGGTGGTCACCGCGGACAACCCCTTTGTCACATAGACCAGCAGATCCTGCATAGCCGCCACATCGGCGGTCTTGCCGCAAACACCCACCCGGGTGCAGCCGGTGCAGCCGGCGGTCTCCTGGCACTGATAGCAAAACATATTGTGTTCCATTGATAAGCCCTCCTGGTTTTGCACGGCCCGCTTGCCGTTGTGGGCTTAGTATAGTATAATATCAACAACAAGTCTGTTGTTAAAACAACACTCAGGAGGGAAATATGAAGGGAACCTTGCTGGCCAACACCGCCCTGTTCCGGGGAACATCTTCCCTGGAGGCGGAGGCCATGCTGAACTGCCTCGGCGCAATGGAGCGAGGATATGCCAAGGGGGAGCAGATCTACCATAGCGGAGATTATGTCACTGATCTGGGCATGGTACTCTCTGGCAGCACACTGATCCAGACCGACGACCTGTGGGGCAACACCACTGTATTGGACAAAATTGGCCCTGGACAGATTTTTGCCGAAACCTATGCCTGTGTACCGGGAGAACCTCTGATGGTGGATGTAGTGGCAGCAGAGGAGAGCCAGGTACTCTTCCTCAATGTTGAACGAGTGTTACAAGTATGCCCCCATACCTGCGCCCACCACAGCAAGCTGATTCGAAACCTGCTCCTTTTGTCCGCCCAGAAAAATCTGAATTTGTCTCGGAAGATCTTCCACACCGCTTCCAAAACCATCCGGGGGCGTCTGCTCTCCTATCTGTCCTACCAGGCCCGCCGGAGCGGCAGCCCCAGTTTCACCGTTCCCTTCAACCGTCAGCAGCTGGCCGACTATCTGAACGTGGAGCGCAGCGCTCTGTCCAACGAGTTGAGCAAAATGCAGCGGGACGGGCTGCTGCTGGTGGAGAGAAACCGCTTTACCCTCACCTCCGATTTGTCTCATCTCTGAAGTCAAAACCTCCGGCTAAGCCGGAGGCTTGAGTAGGCCCTAAAAGGGCCTGATACGGACGAAGCCCCTTAAGGGGCCCCGAAAGGTTTGCCGACTGCATTTCTTTCTCGGGCTTACCC